>JBAYOC010000090.1:0-5667 GCA_041678465.1 Anaerovoracaceae bacterium
CACCTAGGTCTCAATCGATCATGATGTATATGGCCTGAAGATGTTATACTAGTATTAGGAAGAAACAAAGAAGGGAGAGTAACAATGGGAGATGGTGGTGCCGCAAATTATAACATCAAACCTATGCACCGTAGTCGATTGCGGTTGGCGGCGGGAAAAATATATTATACGCTATCCCGTTATATGCTTTGGCATTCGGGAAGAATCAAATTCGCAAAGAAATGTTCTCCAACGGAACTAACTTTCACACATTATTCTCATAGAACACTTTTACTACGGGAACTGCAGAACGTAGATATGGAGTATCAATACAATAAAATAATAAACTTGAAATTAGCCGTTAAGAATATGGATGGGTTAATAATAAAGCCAGGCGAAACCTTCAGCTATTGGAGACGGATTGGGAGACCTTCCGCTGGAAAAGGTTATGTGCCGGGTATGGTTTTGTTCTGCGGCACGTATCATATGGGCATCGGTGGTGGCCTGTGCCAATTGTCGAATCTGATATACTGGATGGCCCTTCACACGCCTCTTACAGTCGTCGAGCGGTATCGCCATTCCTACGATGTCTTTCCCGACTCCAACCGCACGCAACCCTTTGGAAGTGGGGCCACTTGCGTATACCCCTACAGGGATCTCATGATTAGAAATGACACGGATACTGAGTTCCAGCTTCGGGTGAAGGTGGGGGAAACGCATCTTGAGGGCAAATGGCTATCCAACCGTGCGCCGCTTTATAAATATGAAATCATAGAGAAGGAACACCGCTTCATGAGCGAATACTGGGGTGGGTTTAGCAGGCATAATGAACTTTACCGCCGAAAACTTACATCGGATGGAGATCCTGTGGATGAAGAGTACATTACTGAAAATCATGCCCTTATGATGTACTCACCCTTTCTATCGGATACGCTCACCACACCGTAATACAAATGAATTGAAGGTTCTTCTCCTTTTCCGTGTTGGATTTTGCAATTCTTCGTATCTTTGTGTCGATAACCATAATCTTGTTCCACTATTGTCTCAAGGAGTATAATAATATTACGGGTTTTTCCTATGTATAGACCCTAACCCATAATGTAGTTGTGGGTTAAAATGCGAAAGAGGAAGATTCTCTGGGTTCGGTAGGGAGACGGAAATGACAATTTTGGATTACAGGAAAACAGGAGAGAAAATAAGACGCAGTCGCAGAGGGAAGGGCCTGACACAAAAAGCCCTTGCCGCTGCCGTTAATAGAACGGAAAGCTCCATTCAAAAATATGAAAAAGGAGAGGTAGAGATTCCAAACAGCGTTTTAGCGCACATAGCCAAAGCCTTGGGTGTATCGCTGGAATATCTGCTGAACGATGAGCCTTCTGAGAAAATAACAGAGTCGGAGCGCCTTTCATCCTTATCCAACAGGTTGTATCAATATGGGACTGCCGGATTGATTCCAAATGCTCTGAATCTCCATAGACAGCAGGATGCTGTGGAACCGATACTACAAGGGGTAATTGATAAACTTCCCGAAAAAGAAAAGGAGCTCTTAGCGTGTTATCAGAAATTAAATGAAAGCGGAAGACGGGAAGCCCTAAAGAGAGTAAGAGAGCTCGCACAGATTTCAGACTACACATGAAGTTTTCCTGCCTTTATGTTATAAAATCTTTTATTGCCAATGCAGGGCGAGAGGCCAAGGAGTTAAACAATGAGAATACGCGAAGAACACCCCGAGGATTACAGTTCGATACTGCAGTTGACCTATCAAGCATTTTTAACTTTAGATTATCCGGGCAGACGGCGCATGGATGAGCATTTTCTTGTGTCACTGCTACAAGGATCAAAATTCTTAATTCCGGAGCTTTGCTTTGTTATGGAACGGGACGGGGAGATTGTCGGCCATATTCTCTACACGAAAAGCGAAATTCTGAACACGGACGGATCAAAGACGCATACAATTACCTTCGGTCCTTTAAGCGTTTTACCCAAATATCACAAACAGGGTATCGGCTCAGCACTTGTGAGGCACAGTCTGGAAAAGGCCCGGGAGCTGGGATATGGAGCAGTATTAATATTAGGAGTCGAGGACTATTACCCCAAACTTGGATTCAAACACGCACGGGAATATGGATTGACGCTCCCGGACGGAAGCTCGCCGGACGCATTTATGGTGTATGAACTGCAACCGGGGTATTTGAGCGAAAAAAGCGGCATCTTTAGCGGTTTGGCGCCCGAATTTGACAGGGTGGAAAATGACGATATCGGTTTTGCAAGATTTCACAAGTGGTTTATGTCTGAGTATTATCCCGATGAACTGACCCTGCGCCCCTTTTTCGAAAATGACATTGCTTTGTTGAAAGGCTGGCTTGAAGCTGACCATATTAAACCCTGGTTCGAAGATCCTGAAGACTGGATTCATGAAATAGAAAACCGCCACGGCGAATTCTCCTTTATCAAACATTTCATTGCCGAGTTTGAGGGTGTTCCCTTGGGATTCTGCCAGTATTACGATATGTTCTACGGCCAGGACCATGAAGATTGGATAAAAACAAGTACGCCCGGTGTCACGTACAGCATGGATTATCTCATCGGCGAAACGAATTACCTCCGTAAGGGGCTCGGACAAAAAATGATTGCAAAGACTTTAGACATACTGCGAAATCAAGGGGCTAAAAGCGTTGTAGTCAGGCCGGACGACGATAACGCCAACTCTAAACGCGCTTTTGAAGCAAACGGGTTTGTTTGGGACGGATCCGATTACATCCTGAACTTATAAAAAAAAGGTAGAAAAAATTTTGAAATTCTAAAATACTATTGACAAATAGGTAACCGGTTGCGTACACTGTTTAAGTAACTGGTTACTTATTTGTTGTTTGGGAGGAGATTACATGGATAGCTTGAAGGATAAAGCATTTATATTTGGTTCAATTTTTACATTATCGAATAGACTGCAGATTTTAGGAGACCGCCTTGACAGAAACCTAACTGTAAAACAATGGTTGTTATTGGCCGGTATCCACAACTGCCGGAACAGCAGCCCATCCATCAGCGAGGTGGCGATAATCATAGGAAACTCAAGGCAGAATGTAAAAAAGATGCTGGTAAAGCTTGAAAACTTGGGGTTTGTAAAAATTCAAAACGATCCAAATGACGCGAGAGCACAAAGAATTGAGATGACTGAAAAATGTCTAGATTATCTGAAGCAACGGGAAAGAAAGGAAATAGACTTTCTCGAACGGCTGTTTGCAGGTTTTCAACCGTCTGAACTTCATGAATTAGTTCGCGGGATAACGAGATTAGAGAAAAACATGGAAAATATTGCGAGGTTAGAGAATGATGAAGAAAAGGAGTAAACGGTTTATGTGGATATTCATTGGTCTACTTGTATTTGTGGCAGTTGTTTTTGTCTTTTTTCAGTTGCCCGCTTCAATAACAAAATATGATTTTCAAAACAGTGTCGATGCCAAAATAGCAAGTGTGCAAAAGCAAGAGGATGTTTTTTCAGAGGAAAATTTACTCGGATTGCCCACGCCGGTGCAGCGCTTTTTCAAATCCTGCGGTTATCTCGGAACACCCAAAATGTCTTATGCGCGGGCTTCCTTCCGCGATGTAAACTTCAAAATGTCTGACGACAAAACAATTAAAATTAATTATGTTCAGTACAATTTTGTGGAAAAGCCGGAACGCTTCGCCTATATTGATTCAAGGGTATATGGTGTGCCCTTTGAAGGGTTTGATTCCTATGAAAACGGATCTGGAAGCATGAAAGGTACACTTGGAAAAGTCATTACCCTATTTGACCAGCAAGGCACGGACATGAACAAATCATGCTTAGTCACGGTTCTTGCCGAATGCTTTCTTGTTCCCAGTGTGGCTTTGCAGAACTATATATCCTGGGAAGATATAGACGACACCCATGCAAGGGCGACGATTTCTTATAATAACATTTCTGCAAGCGGTGTTTTTACTTTCAATGAAACGGGTGAGGTGGTATCCTTTCGGACTTCAGACAGAACATCTGTTGATATGGACGGGACAGTTCGGGGGGCTGAATGGTCAGCAATATACAGCGATTATAAAGACAACAATGGCATAAGACAACCAAGTGTACTGATATCGATCTGGCATTATCCGGAGGGAGATTTTGTTTATTTCAATGAAAAGAAATCCGAGGTTTTCATTGAATACTATAATTGAGAGGGGTTAAAGGTTTTCATCCTTTCGGAGAATACCCATAAGGGAGAAATGGTCGTCAACATCCCAGAAGGTGAACATAGGATTGACTACTCTTTTAGGCAGTGTATAATTACCATGGCAGAAAGCTTAAGGAAAGTGAAACAATATGGGATTATTTTTTACTAAAAATTTATATAAGAGAAATATCAAGGTAAACTACCTTTACACCTTTATCATGTGCATTAGCTTGACTCAGGGGTTTTGGCTCATCTATCTGGCATCGAAGGGGATGACTCTGCTGCAGCTGGGCATTTTGGAAGGAGTTTTTCACGTTACTTCCTTTATCATGGAAACGCCTACGGGAGCGGTAGCTGATCTTTATGGCAGAAAATTCAGCCGGATGCTGGGTCGATTATTTTTGATCGGGGATTTACTGTTGGTCTTTTTCGGGACCTGTTTCACGCATTACCTCTTGGCTTTCGTACTTTGCGCCATCGGTTACAATCTGGAATCGGGTTCCGGAGATGCGTTGGTGTACGATTCCTTGTTGGAGAACGGGGAAGAGAGTCGCTATATGAAGGTCAACGGGTGGAACGAAGTGCTCTATCAAATTGCACAAGCCCTTGGACTGATTTTCGGAGGCTGGATTGCTATTCAAAGTTACAAAACACTGTATATGGGCCAGATCGGCATCGTATTGCTGTCCTTGTCGGTGGCACTCTTCTTCACTGAAACTACCATCGGGAGAGAGGAGAAGCAGGTACTGAAAATCCGACAGCGGATTAAGGCGCAGTTTGTTGACAGCTTTTCCATAGTAAAAGGAAACAGGCGGCTGGTCTATCTCATCCTGCTCCTCAACGGCATGACGGTATTTACAGTGGTAATCTTCTATTATATGCAGATCTACTGCAAAGAAAATGGAGTAGATGAGCAGGCCTTCGGCTGGATTGCTGCAATATCCTGTGTGTTTGGTGCTTTGGGCGGGTTTAGCGCCAGCCGCATCGAAAGGCGTTTCAAAGAGCGATTGCTTCTGCTCTTTCTACCCATTGCCTTTATGTTGATCACATGGGGTATGGTAAGCTTTCGCACTGCCGTAATCTCCTTTATATGTATCGGTTTCTTCGACAGCCTTACATATGTCATCTATTTCGACTACATAAACAGGCTGATTCCCAGTGCCAAAAGAGCTACTTTATTGTCAGTATCCAGCATGGCTTTTAGTTTTTATATGCTCTGGGTCTTTCCTCTGGTAGGAGCCATCGGCGAGTCTTTCGGACTTGAAAGAGCCTTCGTCGTTGTTGCCATTGGAGCGACCTGTCTTGTGCTAATCAACTTCTGGCTCCTACGGAAGGAAAAACGGATTCGGATACCGAAGTGAGCAAATTTTCAAGTTGTACGTTGATTTGTTAATCTGATTGTCCATTTCTGTGCAAATTATTGAGTTGTACGTTGATTTATTTGGGCATTTCCTCTAAGTCAGGCGTACAACTTGATTTTTTGCTCACCCGGAGGCGG
>JBAYOC010000091.1:0-5619 GCA_041678465.1 Anaerovoracaceae bacterium
AAGATTGCTGACCATTGCCGCTTTGCGCTCTTCGTCCAATTCGACGACATCGTGCTCGCTGAGTTTGGCCAGTGCCATTTCTACCATTCCCACGGCTCCTTCCACGATCATCTGTCTCGCATCGATGATGGCGGATGCCTGCTGTCTTTGCAACATGGCCGCAGCTATCTCAGGCGAGTAAGCTAAATGGGTGATCCTGGCCTCTAAGATCTCCAATCCGGCCACCTCCGCTTTCGCCTGGATTTCTAACTTGAGACGGTCAGCAACTTCCTGACTGCTACCTCTCAAAGTCTTTTCGTTATCATCGCCGGATACGTCATAGGGATAAAGCCTCACGATGTTCCGGAGGGCGGAGTCACACTGGATGGACAGGAACTCCCCGTAGTTATCTACGTTAAAAACAGCCTTGGCAGTATTGACCACCCGCCATAACACAACGATACCGATTATGATGGGATTGCCAAGCTTATCGTTAATCTTCTGTTTATCATTGTTCAAGGTCATGGTCTTAAGGGATATTTTCTTATTAGTGCGCGTGGGTATAACCACTCCTTGTACAGAGAGTTTTGCCGTCTGGTTTGACTGATCCGCCGATGTCATATTGCCTGTTGAAGTGGACTGGGTATCCGGATGCGTTGCGCTTACAAAGGGATTTACAAAGTAAAAGCCTTCCCCACGCAAGGTACCATAGTACTTACCAAAGAGAGTTAAAACCAGAGCTTCATTGGGTTTCAAAATCTTTAATCCTATTAAAAGAATTGGGCCTATCAGAAACAAATAGAGCGAGCAGGCAATGACCAAAGTAACCCACGGTCCCACAGGCTCTCCTGCATCCAACTGAATAATGCTGTAAATAAAACCTGCAATGGCTGCAATGAAAAGTAAAATGTTCAATATCAGGATTAGCATACCATTTATGGATCCTGCCGTCTTTTCTTCAGTGATAAGTTGCTTCGTTTCCTTTACTTGGTTATGGGACATATCTGTGACCTCCTCACAATATTAATATCATTTTGATATCATATTCATATTATATTGATTTTGTGACTCTGTCAATCACTTTGTTGCAATATCTTTAATGGCTGACCGTCAGGTGGAAAGTCAGCCATGGATTGCAGAAATCCAAATCTATGGTTGAGCAGCGGGGCAAAAGTCAGCCATGGATTGCAGAAATCCAAATCTATGGTTGATTAGCGGGGCAAAAGTCAGCCATTTGCGCCTAAAAAAATTTTTCCTGTTCTTACTCTAGAGGTTTGCCGGCCTCCAGGAGAGCCTTGTTTCCCAAAAGAACAAAACTTTCAACTACCATCAGCACTCCCGTGACAATCAAAATCCATTCGATGGGGATGATATCCGCAAGTGGGCCAAAAATCAGCATGGCCAAAGGAATCATAGTGCTGGAAATCATGGTCATGACACCAAAAACTCTTCCGATAAAATCCTCGTCCACCCGCTGCTGAAGCAACACAGTTGCCGGTGTTGAAAAGACAGGCATGGAAACACCGGTAATTGCCATAACAAGCAAGTATGCCCAAAAGATCGGTATGACGCCCAGCCCTATGGTACAGATGGCGAAGGTAAAGCAACCCAGTGCAATGGCGTGGATTCTATTTTTCAAACCTGTCCAGTAAGAAATTAGAATGCCGCCCAGCATCATTCCTATGGAGAAGGTTATCTCAATGGCAGTCAGCCTCCATACTTCGGCGCCAAAGCTTCTTGCAACCTGAAGAGGTGTAAGGAAGCTGGCGGGTGATATGAGAAAATACAAAATTGCCAGCAGTAGAAAGAACTCCCGCAGATACCGGTGATTTCGAATATAGAGGACTCCTTCTTTCAAATCAGAAAAATAGCTGATAGGCTCTGCTGCAAGAGCTTTCTTATGGAGGGGAACCTTGAGAAAGATACCTAAAAAAGCGACTGCCGTCATAGCAGTGCAAACATCGATTAAAAATATCGTCTCAATGGGTGCGAAGGTCAAGAGAGCTCCGCTCAGCATGGGGGATCCAAGCATAATCAAAGATTGGACACTGCTGTTGATTCCGTTGACCTTCATAAGCTTTTCCGAGGGCACAAGCTGCGGGAGGAATGCGCTGACAGCCGGCATCTGCAGAGCCGCACCCAAAGAGCGCAGGGATGCAGCAATAAAGAGAAGCCACAGCATGTTGTACCCGTTGTGATAAAGGATAGCCAGTATCAAGGTTACAAAGGCAATAAAAGAATCCGAGATCATGATGAGCTTTTTACGGTCAAAACGGTCCGCCCACACCCCAGCAAAAGGTGTTACGAGAAGAGTGGGTACCAGACCGCAGATAAGATAAATCGTCATCATAATCCCGGACTGAGTTGTAAGTGTAATGTGCCACATAATTGCGTATTGTACCAGAAAAGATCCAAAGATGGAGATGGCTTGACTGGTTAAAAAAAAGACGGTGTTTCTCATCCAACGCTGTTCCATAAATCAGCCCTTTTCCATCGTTATTTTTAATGATCAGGCGACAGCCAGCAGGCTGGCGGCCATAACCATCATTCCCGCAATCATACCGTAAATGGCGATATGATGCTCCCCGTATTTTTCTGCAGAAGGTAGTAGCTCATCCAAGGAAATGTAGATCATAATTCCCGCTACTCCGGCAAAGGTAAACCCGAACATCGCTTCGTTGAAGAAGCGCATGAGCAGAAAATACCCTAATATGGCTCCCAACGGTTCCGAAAGGCCGGATAGGAAGGAAAGCTTGAAAGCCTTTTTTTTGCTGCCCGTTGCAAAATATACTGGAACGGCCACTGCGATACCTTCGGGAATGTTATGAATGGCTATGGCGATTGCAATGCTGATTCCAAGAGTAGGATTTTGTAAAGCTGCCATAAAGGTAGCCAGCCCTTCGGGGAAATTATGAATGGCAATCGCTAATGCAGAAAACAATCCCATCCGTAACAAGTCAGACTGGTTGCGTATCCCTTCTTCCATTTCCTTTACATCCCGTATTTCATGAGGATTCTCACCATCGGGTATCACTTTGTCGATAAAAGCCATGACAAAAATCCCGATAAAGAACGCTATTGTGGTATATGCATACCCTCTGGGATATCCATAGATCATCTCCAAGGAATCCCTGGCTTTCACAAATATCTCCACCATGGACACGTAAATCATGACTCCGGCAGAGAAGCCCAGAGAAGCAGACAAAAATTTCGTATTTGTCTGTTTTGTGAAAAATGCCAGAGCACTTCCCACTCCCGTAGACAACCCTGCAAAGAGGGTTAGACTGAATGCCAGTATCAGATTCGAAGTGCTAATATCCATAGTTTATTTCTTTCTATTCCTTAACAATCATAATTTCGCCCTGCTTATTTTTTCAGAGACCCAAGGATTCCGCGAATCAGACTCCGGCTTACCTCCCTGCCTATGGTAGTTACCACTGCATTGGTTGCCTTCTCCATAGCTGTCTGTCTCTGGTAACCGCTACCCGATGTCTTTTTCTTTGTTCCCAGGATACCTCCTAAAGGATTTTGTCTTTGCGCTTTCTCTTGCTCCCGCAGTTCCCACTGCTTCTGTTTCGCGAGGCGCTCCTCTTCTTCCTGAGCGGTTGCCTGCTGCTTGGCCACTCGTGCCTGCAAAATCTCATATGCCGATTCCCGGTCTACTGCCGTAGCATACTTGTTTTTCAGGTCCGACCTGGCTATCAGCTGAAGGCGAAGAGCTACATCCAGACTTCCGAACATGCTCTGAGGTGGCAGAATCATAGCCCGCTCCACAACGCAGGGGCGACCCTCTTCATCAAGAAAAGAGACCAGCGCTTCTCCGGTAGCAAGCTCGGTGATGGCCGTGGACGTGTCAAATTTCGGGTTCACACGGAAGGATTCCGCGGCTGCCTGCACCGCTTTGAGTTCCGCAGGTGTGTAAGCCCGGAGTGCGTGCTGCACCCGGTTCCCCAGCTGACTCAACACATCTTTAGGAAGGTCCATAGGGTTCTGGGTAATAAAGTATACCCCAACCCCTTTGGATCGAATCAGACGAACAACCTGTTCAATCTTTTGAAGCAGAACCTTTGGCGCATCCTCAAAGAGCAGATGGGCTTCGTCGAAGAAAAACACCATCTTCGGTTTATCCAAATCACCGGCTTCCGGGAGGTTTTCAAAGAGCTCGGATAACATCCACAGAAGAAATGTAGAGTAGAGCACCGGATTAAGAAACAGCTTTACGCTGTCTAAAATATTTATATAGCCCCGCCCATCGGGAGCTGTTTTCATCCAATCGGAAATAGCAAGCTCCGGTTCCCCGAAGAAGAATTCTCCTCCCTGGTCTTCCAGGGCCAACAAACTGCGTACGATGGCGCCCATGGTCTGTGTGGATATATTTCCATATTCTAATGTGAATTCCTTTGCATTTTCTCCAACATACTGCACCATTGCCTTCAGGTCCTTAAGATCCAGTAACAGTAACCCCCGGTCATCGGCAATTCGAAATACGATATTTAGGACACCGCTCTGCACGTCATTCAGGTCAAGTATTCTTGAGAGCATGAGAGGCCCCATCTCAGAAACGCTGGTGCGTACCGGTAGACCGTTTTCTCCGAAAAGGTCCCAGAATTGTACCGGAAAGGATTGGTAGTTAAAGTTTTCAATTCCCAGTCTCCCCAACCGCTCTTGCATTTTAGGACTGTCTATTCCCGGTACTGCAAGACTAGCCAGGTCACCTTTAATATCCGCTAGAAAAACTGGAACACCCATGGCGCTGAAGGATTCTGCTATTACTTTCAGAGTAACCGTCTTCCCCGTTCCCGTAGCTCCGGCAATCAATCCATGTCTGTTGGCCATCCGCGGCAATAAATATACCGGAAGGTCACCTCTTCCAATTAACAACTTATCATCAATATACATGCCCCTGCCTCCTTTTAGCTCGGTCCCCGGACTAAAGATGGATTAAAGAAATAGCTTAAAAGCGCCGAGCTTCAACTGCAACGCTACATAGTAATTGTAAAAGATATCCTGCCGTTCGTCAATGGATTCAATGAAGGTGATTTAATGGAACGGATATGGCCTAACGATTTTTGGCTTGCGTACTGATTCTTCCAATTAAATGTGCAAAAAATCAATTAGTACGTATATTTATTTCAAATATTACCGTATTAATTGAAATTTTGCACAGATTTGGCCTTATATTTACATATAATTACATATTATAACGTACTAGTTGAAATTCTGAACAAATTCAGCCATAAAATTGCTTAATCTCGTAATAGTTGAAATTTTGCACAGATTTGGCCTTGCATTTACATTTAATTACATATCATAACGTACTAGTTGAAATTTTGCACAAATTCAGCCGTGTAATTGCTTAATCTCGTAACAGTTGAAATTTTGCACAGATTTAGGTGCAGTAGGGAAGTTGGACTCCTTTAGGGCATTCGGTTAAATTCCCAAATTCTATTAGAACATTTGTACAGAAGTGACAGGATAGGTGTGAACGATAGCGGTCAATACTTCACTTCCACCACGAGTTTGCCGAGCTCTCTCAGTTTCTTTGATATGAGCTGAATTGCAGACAGTCTGGGGCGGACCCCTACCTGCTTGAAAACCATGGAGGTGTGGGCATCGTTAATAGCGGTTCCTATGAAAAAG
>JBAYOC010000092.1:0-5613 GCA_041678465.1 Anaerovoracaceae bacterium
CACCGGTCTCTTTCATTGCGGGTACCGATTCGCCTGTAATGGCGGCTTCATTTAATGTGGCCTTACCGGAAAGGATACTGCCGTCCACAGGAACCTTGCCTCCGGATCGAATGATGATACGATCCCCTTTTACAACTTCATCCACCGGTATGATCAAGCTCTCCCCTTCACGAATGACGTTTGCTTCCTGGGGCGCCATATCCACCAGTGCTTTCAGCGAAGAGCGGGTTTTTTCCAGCGTACGCGCTTCCAGGTAAGCACCGAACATGAAAAGGAAAGTCACGACGGAAGACTCTACATACTCGTGAATATAGAGGGCGCCAACCACAGCGATGGTTACCAGCAGTTCTATGCTGAACGCCTTCAAGCGAAGGGCCTGGAAGGCACGGATGGCAATGGGAACGATTGCTATTACAGTAGCCGCAATCAAAGCCCAATCCCTATAACTTTCATATCCTGTATAAGTAAGGAGAAAGCCAATGACGATGAGTACACCGGATACTGCGGTAATATGATTTTTATGTTGATTTATGTGTTTTATCATTTTGGATCCTCCTTTTCCAGTTCCTTTAGCTTAACAGCATAACCCCAGCCGTCTATGGTTTTTTCCAGATGCTCTGCATCTGTCTTTGTTTCGTCGAATTCTGTCCGGACTCTCCCGATCTTTGGAAGGACCTTTGCCGACAACACACCACACAGTCCCAGTAGTTTATCCTCAATTTCCTTCCCGCAACCGGGGCAGCGAAGCGGTCTTATTTGAAATAGCACTTTGCCCATATATTTTTCTCCCATCTCTATCGTTTCATTCTGCTGAGTCTATCCTATTTCAAATCTGTCCTGGCCACCTTGATTAGAATCAAGTTTGTAACATTATTTCAAATATAATGACCCTGTCGGCATGCGGTTAAAATAAAAAGCCACGGCCTTTAAGTAGACCATGGCACACATACTGATTGTTTACTTTGCACTCAACACGGTATAACCAAGGTTTTCAATAATATTTTTTTGCTTCTCACCACTGATTTGCGTGTCATCAAATTCCGTTTTCACTTTGCTGGAGTTGAACAGCACTCTTACCGATTCAATTCCTTTGGACTTTGTCAGTGCAGTTTCGATCTTTTTCACACAGGTGGGACAGGTCAATGGTTCTAACTGAAATTCTGCTTTAGCCATCTTGTTTTCACTCCTCTCACATCAAAGCCATATTTTTCATCATGGCACAAATACTTGCAACAACTATTGGTAACGTTTAAACAGGACGCTGTTTTCTTTTGCGATATGCAGGAAAACATCATCGACTAACTCGTGAAGCTTCTGATAAACGGCCTTCACCGTAGGGCAAGCGTATTCCGGCGGAGTAAAATCGTTGGTTTCCTTTATTAAACGCTTTATTATTTTTCCGGCGCCATCGTGCTCCCCTTCCAGTTCATCGATGAGCTCACGTATCGCTGCAAGGTCTTTTGCAGTCTTATCTTCCTTGAGCATGGCGGGGAACAGTTCTTTCTCTTCTTTGGCGAAGTGCTCTTCCAGCTCCATCTTAAGCTCACTGAAGCTGCGATGAATCTTCAGCATCAATTCCTTACCATGCTCATAATGAACGAGTAGAATTAAGTTGACAAGCTTATCCAGTTCCTTCCACAAGGCGCGTTCCGTCAGGTGATGGACGTCGAGGATCAGGTCAATCAACGCTTCATCAGAAAGCTCTGTAACCGGTAAATCTTTACCCGGCTTTGCCAAGTATTCACTGTAAGCATTCTGCACCTCAGTGATGAATTCGGGGGTCAGGCCTGATTCTTTTATGGCTGCATCAAGGGAACGATCCCCCTGGCAACAGTAATCAATATGAAGCTCATTTAAGCGCGAAGTGATAGCGGGGAAAAAAGTTACTAGTTCGCCAAGTTGTGTTTGGCCATTGATTGTTATAGTTTGTTTCATCGGAATATCTCCTTTCGCATCGACTTTTCGTCCTTCGACGCTTTTATATTAATCCATAGGAAGGAGAAAAACCTTGACCTAAATCAATTCTACACATTTTTCTAACTTAATTAGTTTTTTTCTTAAATGGTCGAAAGAAAAAAGAACTATGTTCTTATAGTTATAGTTCATTTTTCGTCGGTGTTATGAATTTGAGAACAATCAGCGGATCTCACCGAGGAACTGCTGGAGCTTCCTTGCCTGCATTCCTTCCTCTTCAGCCGCTTCCTTAAAGAAGGATTGGAGCTCCTCACTTTTCATTTCCCGGGTGTAATGCATGAAATCCCGGACCTTTTCCTGGGTATCAAGCAAAGCCTTCTTCAAGATATCTTCCGTCGTTAAGTCCATAGCAGTTCCTCCTGTAAAGTGGTTTTCATTAAAGTACTCTGCTATTTATGTTTCGCAATCCACATAATTCTATTCGCGTATTTGTGTTTAGTATTTTTCCGCTAATAACCTTGCCGCCAACACGCCGCTGGCCGATGCCTGAGATAGGGAATGGGTCACACCTGAGCCATCTCCTAAGGCATAGAGCCCGTTGATCTTCGTCTCCAGATTTTCGTTTACATCAACCTTGGAGTTATAGAATTTCACTTCTACGCCGTAGAGCAGGGTATCCTCGTTAGCTGTGCCCGGTGCAATCTGATCCAGGGCATAGACCATCTCTATGATATTATCCAGTTGCCTCTTGGGGATGACCAGAGACAGATCTCCCGGCGTCGCCTTGAGAGTAGGTCTGGTAAAGCATTTTTCCATTCTGCGTGCACTGCTTCTGCGTCCTTTCACAAGATCCCCGAATCTCTGCAGAAGGACTCCTCCGCCCAGCATATTGGAGAGCCTGGCTATGGATTCGCCATAACCGTTGCTATCCTTAAAAGGTTCAGTAAATTTGTTGGATACCAGCAATGCAAAGTTCGTGTTCTCCGTATGCAAAGCAGGATCTGAGTAGCTGTGGCCGTTAACAGTAACGATGCCGTTTGTATTCTCTGCGACTACCTCTCCGTAGGGATTCATGCAGAAGGTGCGGACCATGTCGTTGTATTTGTCCGTCTTGTAGACCAGCTTGCTCTCGTACACGTCATCGGTTATATGCTTGAAAATGACGGCAGGAAGTTCCACCCTTACCCCAATATCCACGCGATTTCTCGTGAGATTTACGCCCAACTTCTCGCAGATATCAGAAATCCATTTGGAGCCTGATCGTCCGGTAGCCAGCACCAAATGCCGACACTTAAATCTCTCGCCTTTGTCCGTGATGACTACAAAGCCTTCATCAAGCTGTTCTACGTCTGTCGCCAACGTATTAAAGAGCATCTCGACCTTATCCTTCGATTGCTCGTATATGTTTTCCAGTATCTTAAAGTTGCGATCCGTGCCCAGATGCCGGACCTTGGCATCGAGCAGATGGAGATTGTGCTGCAAGGCAGTCCTTTTTAGGTCGGAGTTGGCGGTGGTATATAGCTTCGCCTCAGAACCGCCCATATCACAGAGCACCTGATCCACATACTCCATCATTTCCATGGCTTTGTCTACACCTACATAGTTGTGCAAATCGCCGCCGAATTGGGTGGTTATGTTGTATTTTCCGTCTGACAGTGTACCGGCTCCGCCATAGCCGTTCATGATATGGCAGGGAGAGCACTTGATACAGGTGGGTGTCTTGCCCATTTTAATAGGGCATTTCCTGCGGGTAAGATTTCCTCCCTTATCGATCATCAGAACCTTTGCGTTTATATTTAATTTGGTAAATTCGTAGGACATGAAAACCCCACCGGCTCCTGCCCCAACGATAATGATATCATACTCCTTCATATTCAACCTCCAAAAGTATTACGTGTGTATTATGTAGTAATCGCTTCTTTCCTTCAATGACAACTTATGATATAGTTGAATGGTAATTGTATCATACGGATATTAGGAGGAATTTCAGTTATGACTTCGCAAAGAACGCGATACTTGCTTATAGGACTACTGTTTGTAGTTATTTCGATACTTGCTGCTATGCCTATTTTTCAAGGCAATTTCGAGAAACGTAACCTGATCTACATAGTAATCTCCGCCGCGGTTGCGATTCTCTTCTTAAAGAACGCTTTTTCCCGCAGGTAGCCAATCGTCTATTCCAAAAAGTTAAAGCCCGCTGTGAGCGGGCTTTTTTACTTTCTATGGCTTACTCTACCTCTGCCTCTTCCTCTTCACACCCGGTGATTTCTTCAAACACCGCGCAAACTCTCTCATATTCAGCGTCATCTTCGATGTCGACGAGTTCACAATCGTTTTCATCATCGTCAAGTTCTTTGTATCCATAGAGATACACTTCGTCGGAACCATCTGTTGCATATAAGGCAATATACTCCTTACCGTCAACATCAAAAATCCCCATTACTTCGCACTCTACTTCTTTGCCATCGTCGAATTCTAAAGTCATAATTTCGAATTCTTCGTCAGGACCACAACCACAACCATCGCTGCAGCAGCCCGGGGCACATTTGTCTTTGTCTGTCATATGAATATCCTCCTACAATTATACGCTTACTCAGTCGGGTTCCTACGATATTAAGATACCCCGCTATGCTCTAACTATAACACCATCATTCTATTTTCACAATCAAAATCTTTATGACAGTAGGTACCTTCCAGAATAATCACTTGTTCAAATGTTTTTTGACGTTTTCCGCTGCCTTTCGATTCATGCCCGGAATCTTCTCTAAGGTTTCAATCTCAGCCGCACTGATAGCCTCGATGCTACCCAATTCCCTCAAGAGAGCTGTCTTTCTCTTATCACCGATACCGGGGACATCGTCCAGCACAGACTTTTTGAGTTTTTTTGCTCGCAACCCCCTATGGTATTCGATGGCAAAGCGGTGCACCTCTTCTTGTATCGTTGAAATATAGCGCATCAGGACTCTATTATCCAGAAGATCCATCTCTTCTCCCTTTAATATTAATCCCCGGGTTTTATGCTTTTCATCCTTGACCATACCGGCTACGGGTATATGGACCTTCATTTCTGTCAGCACCTGCTCCACTGCATTGACTTGATTGATTCCCCCGTCTATGAGGAGCAGATCCGGCATGGGAAGAAAGCCCGGCGATTGTTCCAACCCTCTGCTGATCCGGCGGGTTAATACCTCCCGAAGGCTGTCCGTGTCGCCGCCTCCCGGTGCCGTCTTTACGCGAAACCGTCGATAGCTCTTACGGGATGGCTTGCTCTCTTCAAAAACAACCATTGCACCTACCGAGTCTGTCCCCGCAATATGAGAAATATCATAGGCCTCTATGCGGTTGATTTCCGTAAGCCCGGTTTTCTGCCAGGCCTCTTTAAGAGCTTCCTGCTTTTGTCGTTCTCTGTTTGCTATCTCTTCCGCCTTACGGCGAACCACCTTCACTCGGTTGCGCTTGACGTCGGTAAGGAAGTCATCCAATCTCTCCTGATCGGGAATTGCCTTGACCGCAGCGATTTGGTCCCGGTACTCCGCCGCCCGTTCATAATTCATAACTTCTGCTTCTCGCACCATCTGCTCATCCAGGTAGCGAAGGACACCGCCCGTATTCCCGGATAGAAACTCTAATACACCTTCGACAGACTTCCTATATTCTGTAGGATCCACTTCTCCCGTACAGATACCCCGGCACTGCTTA
>JBAYOC010000093.1:0-5527 GCA_041678465.1 Anaerovoracaceae bacterium
CCACCGTGCTCCTCTACGATCTGCTTTGCGATGGAAAGCCCCAAGCCGGTACCGCCCATCTCACTAAATCTGGCCTTTTCAACCCGGAAAAACCTCTCAAAGATTCGCGAAATTTCTTTTTCCGCAATGCCGATACCAGTGTCGCTTATTACAACCCTCACCCAATTTTCTTCCCGCAAAACGTCCACATCGATGCTACCGCCTTCAGGCGTATACTTGATGGCATTGGACAAGACGTTGAGAAGAACCTGGTCAATCCGATCTCTGTCTATGAAGGTCATCGCCCTTTGTTTGGGATCAAAGAGGCTGTTTAGTTGCAATTCCTTGTTTGTTGCCGTCATCTCCACCTTTGTCAATGCTATCCTTACCACGTTGACCAGGTTGGTCTCCTTTTTGTACCACTTTTCCCGTTTATAGTCCAGCTTGGACAGCTGCAACAGTTCCCTTACCAGACGGTTCATCCGATCCGCTTCCTCATCGATAATTTTGAGGAAATGGCCAATGGTACTACAGTCGTTAATTTCAGTGTCTACCAACGTCTCGGTATAACTCTTGATCGTAGTAAGGGGCGTTTTCAATTCATGAGAAACGTTGGCTACGAAATCCCTCTGCATATTCTCAAGCTTTTGCTGCTCGGTAATGTCCAGCAAAATTACAATCATACCGGCATCCTGACCGTTCTCGTCCATAAACCGGTCATAGCGAATATCGTAAACCCGTCCACCCTTTTCGACAACCTCGTGGAGGCCTCCATCCAGGCAATTCTCACGAATGCGCTCAAAAAGCAGATCCCGGCTAAAGGGCCCAATAATTTCATTATAGGTTTTTTCTTCGATTTCCTGCTGCTTCATTCCTAGCATCTGCATAGCTGCATGGTTTGCCAAAATAATGCGGCCTACTGTGTCGACAGCCAGCAGTCCATCGGCCATGTTCTTTAAGATGGCCTCCAGTTTATTCTTTTCGCTGTTAATTTCTGCTAGCGTATGATCCAACTTTTCCCGTAGCAGGTTGAACATTTCTGCCAGGCGGCCAATCTCATCATCTGATCGGACGCTAACCTCCTGGCTAAAATCGCCGCGGGACATCTTCTCTGCTTTCTCGGTAACGTCGTTGATGGGAACCGTGATGCTCCGGGCAATAAAAAAGCCAAGCACCACGGTAATCAGCAAGGCAGCAAACACAGCCTGCAGAAAGATTAGCCGGGATTGGCTCTGGGTTTGATATACACTTGTGATGTCTGCACGAAGGCAGACCAATCCTTTTACATTCCCTTCCTTTTCAATGGGAAACACCATGTTTTTGACGGGAATCCCCGATGCCAGGACGCCGTCCTGCTCGGAAATATCGCCGGACATACCGCGGACAAGAATACTCTGATCGAGTAAATCAAGGCCGCTCTTGTTTATATAGTTGGGATTGCTGGAGGCGATGATGACAAAGTCGTCGTCAACGACAAACATTTCCTCACGCAAACTTTCCGCCCAGGATTGAATATCCGCCTGGATTTCTTCTCTGTGCCGGTCTAAATCGTCGTATTCTTGAAGAGAGACTACACTCTCTTGTACAATCTTGGTAAAGTTACTGCGAATCAGCTCCATCTGGTAGTCTTCGAGCTCATTCATAATAAAGACGCCAATAACCGTCATCGCGATGAACACTAATAAAAAGTAAATCAGCACAATCCGAAAGCGAATGCTGCTCCATCTCCTTTTCGTGAACATTGGGTTAAGGCCTCCTGAAATAGTAACCGATGCCCCGTTTTGTCATAATGTATTTGGGATTGCTGGAGTCATCCTCGAGCTTCTCCCGAAGCCTTCGAACTGTGACGTCTACTGTACGGATATCTCCATAATACTCGTAACCCCACACCTCCTCAAGCAGCTGTTCTCTGGAAAACACGCGGTTTTCCCGCTCCGCGAGATACTTGAGCAGTTCGAACTCCCGAAGGGTCAGCTCCAATGGAATCTCATCCTTCCGTACTTCGTAACGGTTCATATCGATAGACAGATTGCCAAACTCCTGAACGTTGGCGGGAGCATCCTGAAGGTTGTTCATCAGATCGGTGCGCCGTATGTTGGCCTTGATTCTGGCAATCAGTTCCCGCATGCCAAAGGGTTTGGTAATATAATCATCGGCACCCAGCTCAAGTCCGAGGACTTTATCTACCTCTTCTTCCTTGGCGGTAAGCATGACAATGGGTACCGTGCTGGTCTCCCTGACTTTTTTGCAGACCTGGAATCCGTCCATCTCCGGTAGCATTACATCCAGTAGAATCAAGTCCGGGTTACAGGACAGAGCTTTGTCCAATCCGGCCTTGCCTTCATAGGCGGTTTCGGTTTCGAAACCCTCTTTCACCAGATTAAACCGAATAATATCTGCTATGGATTTTTCATCTTCTATAATCAATACTTTTTTCGTTGCCATCTTTTCTCTCCTTGCTATTCAAATCCATCTCTACGATTTGAATTACCATCCGGCTTTCATCGGTTCTCAGGCGTCAGTTGCCGAGGTACTTGAGAGGGTTCTTCGGCACGCCGTTCACATGAACTTCAAAGTGAAGATGCGGGCCCGTGCTTCTGCCTGTGCTTCCAATATTGGCAATGTGTTGATCCTGATAAACCTTATCACCCTTTTTCACAAAGAGCTTGCTGCAATGCCCATAAACCGTTACTTTGTTCTGCCCGTGGTCGATGCGTACACAATAGCCCAAGGCACCCTCCCAGCCGGCAGATATTACTTTTCCACCATCCGCTGCCCGGATCTTTGTGCCTGTCGGTGCTGCCAAATCGACACCGTTGTGCATCCTGCCCCATCTCTGTCCGAATCTGGACGTCAGGGTTGTTCCTCTGGCGGGATAGATGAACTTGCCGGTACCGATCAAGGGCGGCAGGTCCTTTGTTCCCTTGAGAACAACTTGAGCTTTCGGCTCGCTGATAACCTGTGAACTAAGTTCATTGCGGTTCACTTCCTCGCCGTTGTGCCGAACGATCTGTGCAACAACTTGGCGTTCCCCCTTTACACCGGAGGATTTAACGGTCTGCTCTCCTTTATATAGGGTGGCTGTTTCTTCATAATTAATTTCGTAATCTACGGGTATTGAATACTCGGCAATCTCTGTGGTCCGCACCGTCACTACCGGGCAGACTTTGTTGAGAACAAGCTCATCACCGATCTGCAGCTTTGCCGGATCTACACCGGGATTTGCCAGCTGCAAGTCCTCCGCGCTCAACCCCATGTTTTTAGCAATCTGATTGAAGGTATCGCCGGAGGCCACAGCGTAGGTCTTGACCTGCACTGCCCCTGTGAGCATGTATTCCAGAACCTCATCTTCTTTTTGAATGTTCCCTATCTTTGTATTTACTTCGACGATTTCAATATTTTCCGCAAAACCGACGGATTCATACTCTATGGACTCGCTTTCAACCAGATACCCCGACTGAATATCGTTGAGAATTTTCTCCGCGCATTTTTTGCTGTAAAGGGTGGCTTTCTTTTGCCCATCCACCTGAATGGCATAGGCAGAGGCATTCATGTCCCTTAAATATGTAAATTCGTTTAGCACGTCTTCCTTGCTGTCCAAGTCCAGACTCGTGCCCATGACCTTACGAAAACTGATATCCTTTTCCTTGTCAATGGTAATTTCCGCACCGTAAGCATAGGTGAGCTTGTCCCCCATGATATCAATGGTGTCGTATACATCCCGCTGATCTTTTACGACGCCTATTACTTTGCCGTTATACATGTATTCATAGGCCGTGATAGAGCCGGCCCATACGGTGGCAGACCCGGCAAGCACCGCAAGTGCGGCAACACTACTAAGGAGTTGACGCTTGTGAGCTTCACACCATTCTCTGCCAGCTCTTTGCTTTCTCATAATGTAATGGAATCTATGGGAAGCCTTGCTAAAGAGCTTGTCCAAAAAAAGATCAACCCAATCTACTGCTGCTACCGCTTTATCGGACAGGATAGCTTCCTTAGGAGAGATCCGGCCTCCCAGCGCCTGTGCCTTCGTTGTTAGTTCTTTACTAGTAAATGAAAGAATGGTAGTGGCGATAGAAGAAGTAAAAACAAGGGTCCGCTTTAACTTAGTTTGCACGCGGACCACAGCGTGATCTATAAAAAGATTCAACCGATTATCTCCAGAAACTTCTTCCCGAGTTTCCCCATTGTCAATGGCCATGTTTTCGGTTTCTACCTTCTGTATTTCTATGTACTTAATTTCTTCAGCCTCGGTTTCTATGCTTTCTGTCTGCATTATCTCGACAGCGACAACCTCTTCCGGTAACTCGGTGGGCCGATTTCTGCCATTTCTCTTTTTCTTTTTCTTGCATTGCGACTCAAGGGTAGCTTTATATTGCTCACGCTCCAGCTGCCTTTCTCTGGATATTCTCTCCAGAGCTTCCTCTATGGTCTCTTCTCCTGAAAGCTTGGGGTCTTCCAGTTTGCCTTCGACAACGCGGTCTATATAAAACTTTGCTTGTTGTCTGATGAACCTACGGTTTGCGCTATCGGCACTATCCTCTCCATGATAAACAGAGGTACCGCTGTCCAGGGTATCTCCGATTACGTCTTGTAGGATAGAATTATCATTTTCTTTGGTTGAAATGCTTGACTCACGTGCAGAAATATCTGCCATATGTGCCTCCCATTCGTTAATAAAACGACATATTTGTGTGTATCACATTATACCTCTTCGCTCTGGGTTTATCAAACCTTTTTTCCAAAGCGCTCTAGTTTGTCGGCAAAGCAGGAGCATCTGGCACCGCTGTCCAATATTCCCATGTCTTTGCAAAGAGGGCAAGTATACCATATATCCAGATAATTCACCTGAAAATTATGATCCGTCAGCAGATACGCCTTCTCGTTTCTCAGTGCATCGGAACGTCTCTTCAGCTCCTTGATCTGGGTCGCTGCTGTAGACTGTCCGGACAGCATGGCCTTTGAAATCTCCATGCTGATTTCTCTGGTTTCGTCCTCAATCTTATGTATCCGCGGAACTGCTTTATAGACCTCTTGCCGCCTCTCCTCCGTTGCAGCCTCATTGGCTGCTCTTTCCTCTTCATAGGACCGCATCACCGAAGAGATAAGGCTGTCTCCTGTGCTTTCCTTCGACCCACCGGCACCACCCTTGTTTTTCGAGGTCAAGACAGTATTTACGTAATTGATGTTGGGGTTGGAAATCCCACTCGTCTTCTTGCAAGCATCCAACACTTTGTCGATGTCCAAGGAGTAATCGTCAAACCAGGTGTCCATAATGCGCTTTTCCTCTTCCGTGGCATTGCGCATAAAACCCAGAGCCTTCATCACTCTCTTGTAAAGGTAGTGTCGGCTGTCCGTTTCCTGTAGATGGGATTCGATGTCCGCAACAGTCCTCAATCCTCTTCCGGCCCATTCCTTAATCACGGCACCCACATAGTTCAGCCTGCTGTTGTTGCGATTTTTCGTGCAGTACTCGTATGCGTACAGGATAACTTCGGGAGACAGGCCATAATCCTGAATCCAGTCCAATATAGCGGCCGGTTCTTTC
>JBAYOC010000094.1:0-5452 GCA_041678465.1 Anaerovoracaceae bacterium
GAGATTTCGGTTTGGTATAAAATAAATCCTGCCACTGCGCTGAAGGGGATCAATCTTCTGGTAGATGAGAACACCGTTTACAAGAAGCGCGGACTAGGAATGTTTGTAAGTGCCCGTGCAGCCGAATCGATCCGCAGTAAAAGAAAAAAGGAATTCTTCGATAACTACATCGATAAGGTGGTCACCGAGGCAAAGAAATTAGGGCTAACGCAAGAGGAACTTGTTGCCATGATAGAAAGAGGGTATGACAGATGAAAGGGATTGAAGTCAGAAATTTAGTTAAGAATTATGGGGATGTTCAGGCACTTCGGAAGGTCAGCCTTACCTTTGAAGAAAATAAGCTCTACGGGTTGCTTGGAAGAAACGGAGCAGGAAAGACAACGCTGCTCAATTGCATAACGGGGAGAGTTTTTCCAAATAGTGGAGAGATACTTGTCCATGGTGAAACAGCCTTGGAAAATGATAAAGCCCAGCAAAAAATATTTATGATGAGCGAAAAGAATTTCTATCCGGACGGGATGAGGGTGAGAGATGCCATCAAATGGACCCGGGAATTCTATCCGGGTTTTGACGAGGGTTATTGCATGGGTCTGGCAGAGAAATTTGGACTGAATACAAAGAAGAAAATCAAAAGCCTGTCTACAGGCTATGGATCCATATTCAAGCTCGTTCTCACCCTTTCAACCAACGCGCCGTATCTGTTCTTTGACGAACCGGTTCTGGGGCTTGATGCCAATCACAGAGACATGTTCTACCGGGCTCTGTTGGAAAAGTATAGCGAGAAGCCCTTTGCTGCAGTCATCTCCACCCATCTCATCGAAGAGGTGGCCGGAGTGATAGAAGAAGTGATCATCATTAAGAAAGGTGAGATTATTCGAAATCAGTCTGTCGACGAGCTTTTAGCAACAGGTTGCACCCTGTCCGGTACCGCAGCTACCATAGACAGCCTTATCGGGGATAAAAACGTCTTAGGAGTAGATAGCCTGGGCGGACTGAAGACCGCTTACCTAGTAGGACAAATTGATCCGTCAACACTACCGGCAGGCATTGAAATAGGAAAGATGGATTTGCAAAAACTCTTCATCCATCTGACCAATGAGTAAGGAGGTCGATAAAATGAATTTAAAGAGTGCTGTAAAATATCAAGTCCTGGATGGTAAAGTTGCCATTCCTGTGTTCTATCTCGTAGTGCTTTGTGTAATGGCCTTGCTTCTTGTCTCTACTTCCGATTTGGGGCCGGGGGGATACGTGAATATAGGCGGATTCGAGATGGGAACAATCATCTTCCTCTTTATATTGGGTCTCAATGCTTTTCGTGAGACTTTCCGGATGATGATTCAAAACGGTGTTTCCAGAAAGACCATGTTCCTGAGCTTTGTTATCTTGGCGCTGGTTTTGCCGTTGGGAATGTCCTGTTTGAATGAAATTCTCCTAGGGATAGGAAAAGCAATGACTGCAGGTAACGACAACGTAACACTTCAGAGTGCCTTTGAACAGATTTATGCGCCTCGTTACATTGAGAATTTAGGCACTATGCAAGTGGTCTTGGAGGGGTTGCTGTTTACGATTTGCGTCTCTGCGGCTGCAATGATGCTAGGCTACTTCATTACCACTATGTATTACCGACTCAATAAAGCGGGCAGAATAGCCGTGTCTGTGGGCGTTCCGGCAATCCTGATTATTGGACTTCCCATCTTTGATGCGGTTGTAACAGGTGGGGCAATTTACAGGGCGCTCGGGCAGCTGACCCTCTTTGCAATGGGAGGGCCCAACGGCTACAATCCCTATTATGCCATGGTGTCCTCACTGATTGCTTTTGCCCTGCTTGCCGGACTCAGCTGGATGCTGGTCAGACGGGCCGTGGTCAAAGACTAGTGCCTAAGCATATGTAAAATCTTAGGTGTTGCAGAGCATTAGTTTGCATGGTCCTGTTATTGATGGTATAATTCCTTCTTGTGTTCTAAGAATATTAGAGATCGAAGCATAAGGAGTAAGAGTTGACTGAGAATAAAATGGGGGTCATGTCAGAAGGTCGTCTGTTGTTGACAATGTCTGTACCGGCTATGTTATCCATGCTGATACAGGCATTTTATAATGTCATCGACAGCATTTTCGTGGCGCAGTTGGGCGAAGATGCCTTGACGGCGATCAGTCTGGTCTTTCCCGTACAGATGCTTTTGATCGCGGTAGGTGTAGGCACGGGCGTAGGCATAAACTCTGTGATTGCCAGGAGATTGGGAGAGCGGAATGTTGAGAGCGCAAACGATGCGGCAACCCACGGTTTTATTCTGGCGGTGATGAACTGGGTTATTTTTGCTGTCTTCGGATTGTTTTTTGTCAAATCCTTTGTAGCAGCATTTTCGGAAAGCCCGGAGGTCATAGAATACGGCACGCAATACCTTTCTGTCATCTCAGTGTTTTCACTCTTTCTGATGATCCAACTCAACATAGAAAAAATACTTCAGGCAACGGGAAACATGGTTTTGCCTATGATTTGCAGTTTGATCGGCGCTATTGTGAAAATCATACTTAACCCCGTACTGGTTTTCGGACTTATGGGAGCACCTGAGCTGGGAATTAGAGGGGCGGCCATTGCTACCGTTGGAGGAAACCTCGTTGCCATGACCCTTGGCTTGATTCTTCTCTTTGGAGGATCTCATGAAATCTCCATCCGGTTCAAAGGCTTCCGTATCAAAGCAAGAACTCTTAAGGATATCTATACAGTGGGCGTCCCTGCGATTGCTATGCAATCCATCGGCTCTGTCATGGTGGCAGGTATGAACGGCATTCTCATTGAATATTCCCAGGCGGCAGTAGCAGTATTAGGAGTCTACTTCCGTCTGCAAAACTTTATCTTTATGCCTGTCTTTGGAATGATGCAAGGGGCTATGCCAATTTTCGGGTTCAATTTCGGTGCAAAAAAGAAAGATCGCCTGCTGCGGTCCTTTAAGTGGACAACCCTTTTTGCAGTTTCCCTAATGCTAACGGGCACTGTCATCTTTCTAATCTTTCCCACTGCCTTTATGGAGCTTTTCAACGCTTCGGAAGAGATGATGTCCATCGGCGTAAGAGCGCTGCGGGTTTTGAGTCTCTGTTTCGTTCCGGCGGCTTTTGGAATCACCAACTCTACCTTGTTCCAGGCTTTGGGACACGGCGTACTCAGCCTCCTGGTCTCGCTGCTCCGGCAGCTGATTCTGATCCTGCCCCTGGCATGGTTACTAGGCCATTTTTTCGGCCTGGATGCAATCTGGTATTCCTTCCCTCTGGCAGAGGGGTTTGCGATTTTCGCCAGCGCATGGTTCTTGCGCTACCTTTACAAAAAAGAAATCAAAGATTTATAAAACCCAACCAAAGGGACAGACCCCGTGGGGGCAAAAGCAGCCACGGGGTCTGTCCCTGTGGTTGGGTTTATATGTGCATTCGTTTGTTCAACTCTGCTTTTATGCTCTCGCCATGGAAAATAAAGATAGCCGCCAGGAAGACGAGACTGGACGCCGCACAGATGATGGAAGGGAAGGTGACACGTGCCCAATCAAAGAGGATGAATGCAACAGGGATGATGCCGAATATGCCATCCAGTAAAGCGTAAGTGATGTAATCTCTGACGCTTAACCTCATGATCCTTGCGGTAACGTACATGACCAGCATTGCGGCAACATAGGTGATGGGGATCACATAATCCACGGACCAGCCCATCCAGCCGGTCTGCCAGTCCCAAAAGAGCGATAACAGGGTCATGATAACGACCTGCCATATAATGGTTTTTGGAATGTTATGCCTCTTCTTTACGATGGCCAACAGGCTGAGCCAGGTGCTTGCCAATCCATACACAATCAGCAGTGGCCAGTTAATATCTGTAGGGAACATGAGATAAGCCGTAAAGCTTATGACGACAACGGTTAGGGAAATAAAAACCATAATCCGCAGGGCCAGGTGCCTCTGAAAAGATGGTGGTATGGCGGGATAGGCCTCTTTTGACTCATCTTCGGATGAGCCTTCTTTATTATGGGCCGCAGGGATGCTGTTTCCGCATAAAACGCACTTGTTTTTCTTTCCACGTATATATATTTTACAATAATTGCAGTATTGCATGGAGTTTCCTCACTTATCTGTTTGGTTTAATCATTGGATGAAATCTCAACCTCGATACCCTCTTTTGCAAGAAACCGAAAGAAAGCTCTTTGTATATCCGTTTCCCTGAAAGGGGAGGTAAAGCTGATAACCGCTCTGTCCTTATAGGAGCCCATGGTAACTTGAGGTCTGGGAGCGCTTACGCAAACACTGAATTGGCGGATAAAGGGTTCCAGATCAGCAGGCATAGAGATTTTACCCAAATTGGATATAGATGAGCTTATTCCCCCATCCTTAATTTTTGAAGCAATCCGAAGGAAGAGGTCTTTTAAGGGAAGGGGTATCAACCGAATAAAGGGATTTCGTTCCAGAGACATCAACCTGTCGAGACGGTTTCTCAAGTATTCTTCTGTAAGGTTATCAGTAAAGGCCTTGCTGACAGTATCGATAACATCGTTAAGATCATAGGCGCCGTTTTTGAAATGATAGCCAACCTTCATGGTAAAAAAGAAGTTCCGTGAAGTGGCAGATCGGAAGAAATGTCGCAAATCCACCGGCACAGATAATACGACAGGGTATTTCCTCCTTTTAAGGGCCATTTCCTCGTGAATGGAGCACAATAAGAGGGATGCAAGGAAAACGGTCAAGGTTGTATTGTATTTGTGTGATAGGTCCAATAGGGAGCTTACAGACATGGATCCTTCGATGAGTTTCGTTCTGTTTTCGTCCAACTTTACACCTTTGATGTGATACGCTTTTTCGCTACCCTTCCTTGTCTGCTTATTGATGCTTTGCCCGGGTCCCTTTATTCCTGTAAAGTGCTTTTCAAAGCTGTCATCCATCTTACTGCTGACAGGTGACCTGTAATCTAGAGTTGGCATAGCTCCTGAAAACTCTTCGCCATGCTTAAGCAGGAGATACTCATACACAAGGGATTGAAGAAAGGTAAGGGCCCCTATTCCGTCAGTCAGCGCGTGAAAGATCTCGATACTGATACGGTTATGAAAGTAAAAAATTCGGAACAAGAGATTTCGCTTGTCTCCGAAATAAATGGGAGAGCAAATGGGATTGGACTCCTTTTCAACGGTTGGAATCAAGTCGCTGATCTCCAGGTAGTACCAGAAAACACCCTGTCTGAGGACGGAACGAAATAAAGGAAAGCTTTCCATGGTCAAATCCAATGCGTTCTGCAGTAGTACTTCATCTACATCCTCAGTCAGCTCGCAGGATAGTCGAAATACTTTTGTATCTTTGCTGCTACGGACAGCAGGAAAGATCTTTGATGCATTATCCAGTCTGGCCCATTCAACCCTTTTACGTTGTGTCATCGGTTTTCCTTTTCATCTTTGACCCTGGAATATATGGTCTTTGTGCTGATACC
>JBAYOC010000095.1:0-5429 GCA_041678465.1 Anaerovoracaceae bacterium
ATCTTGTATCCTTGTCAATTCCCATTTGCGCCCCGTGGGGAAACCGCCACCTCCGCGACCACGCAAGCCGGAATCGAGCATGCGCTTGCAAATTTCCTCGCCTGTCATCTTTGTGTATGCTTTTTCTGCCATTGCATAGCCGTCGTTTGCGATATATTCCTCCATGTCCAGTGCATCGATATGACCGCAATGTTTGATCCCCAGTCTATGTTGTCTGGCATAGAAGGGAATGTCATCTGCTTTTTCGATATGTTTGCCGTTGTCAGGGGAAAGATAGAGCAACCGGTCAACAGATTCACCATTGAGTATTGTTTTTTCTACAATTTCATCTACGTCTTCCGGCTTTACTTTTATGTAAAGAATTCCTTGAGGATAAATGGTCACCAGCGGACCCATCTGACAGAAACCCTGGCAACCGCTCTTTGCCATAACGTAATCTTTTTTCTCTTCTTTTAGTTCCACAGCCACGGACACGGAAAGTCCACTATCTTCTATCTTCTTTAAAAACTCATCATATACTTTCAGAGAGCCGTTCGCTACACAACCCGTTCCCGCACAGATCATGATCCGGGCTTTGTACTGTGATAGATTGGCTTTATGTGCCTCTTTTCTCTCCTGTAAGGTCATCTTAGTTATCACTGCAAACACCCTCCTCTTTCTTAATTTGCTCGAGTAAAGCGATTGTGCTTTCCGGTGTCATGAGTCCATGAACTTGTTCATCGATTACCACGACCGGAGCGAGTCCGCAGGCACCCAAGCATGCAACAGTTTCAAGGGTAAACATCATATCCGGAGTGGTGTGGTTCTTCTTGCTGAGTCCCAGGTTTTTTTCCAGAACCTTCAATATGTCATGTGATTTCCTAACATGACAGGCAGTGCCGTCACAAAGTTTTATCACGTGTTTACCTTTGGGCTCCAGGGTAAAATGGGAGTAAAAGGTTGCGACTCCATACACCGTGGATGGAGAGATGCCTAATGCAGTCGATACAAAATTCATAATATCTTCGGGGAGATATTTGTATTCTTCTTGCATATCCTGTAAAATTGCTATCAATTTGTGGGGGTTATGTTCATATTTATCTAAAATCGAACACACCTTATCGAATTTTGTGCCAATGCCGTTGCTCATGCTAGAACTCCTCCTTCTCTGCCAGCTTTTCAGCCATACGCTTCGTTAAAATTACCAATGACGAGGCAAGATTTACGTTTTGCACTACGACATGGTCAGGTACAGTTAGATGTACAGGAGCAAAGTTCCAGATGGCTATAATACCCGCTTCTACCATTTGGTCGCACACCTCCTGCGCGGACCCTGCAGGGACCGTAATGATACCGATATGTATTTTCAGGCGTTCGCACACATCTCTCATTTTACTGATATGCAATATCTGCTTGTCGCCTATGTTTGTGCCCGTCAGCCCTTCGTCCGTATCGAAGCCCATCAATATTTTGAGGCCATATTCCTCAAATCCTCTGTAGTGCATCAGCGCGCGGCCCAAATGCCCTACACCTACTATGACTGCCTCATCTTCATTGTCATAACCCAGAAACTTCTCGATATCCCTGATGAGCGGGCCTGCGGCAAAGCCTGATTTTGGCTTACCACCGCTGCTGCTGACCGAGGCCAAATCCTTCCTCACCTGGACTTCATTGAGTTTCATGGCGTTGGCAATCAAGGGCGCAGATATATATCCTTCCCGGTCGGCAAAGTTTTTCAAATAATCTAAATAGAGCGGAAGCCGCTGTAACAGTTGTTTTGAGATTGCATAAGCACTTTTTGTTTTATTTGTCATCTCCATACTCCTAAAGGAATCAATTACCAGTAACCTAGTGTCGATATTATTATACTGTTAAACTTTAGTCAATGTCAACGCATAATTGAAAATATTTTAACAATATTTTTTCTTAGTAAAAGTGTTGAGATTAGCGGAATTGGGGTATATTTATCTTAAGTTTTTGTATACACAGTCAGGCCCTACTGGAGGATGGTAGTTTGGGGCGGTAATTTATGGAGGTATAACATGTCAGAACATTTTTTAAAGGTAGTAGCGAACAGGCGAAGCCATTACGCCATAGGCAATGTAGCAGTTACTTCAACAAAGAGAATAATAGAGATATTAGAGCAAGCTGTACTCCACTCCCCTTCCGCTTATAACTCTCAATCCACCAGAGTTGTCCTGCTGATGGGTGAGCATCACGATAAGCTTTGGGATTTGTTGATAGAAGTAATGAGGAATAAATTGTCTCCCGAACGCTTCCCCGAAACAGAAAAGAAGCTCAACGGCTTCAAAGCAGGCTATGGGACTGTTATGTTTTTTGAAGACATGGATGCAGTGCAGGAGCTCATCGAAAAATTCCCTACTTACAAAGAAAACTTTCTCAGCTGGTCCCTGCAGGGAGCCGGTATTATGGAATATGTGGTGTGGACGGCACTGGAAGCAGAAGGTTACGGTGCCTCTCTCCAGCATTATAATGAACTGATCGGTGATGCAGTGGCAAAAGAATGGAACCTTCCTGCATCTTGGAAGTTAAACGCCCAGATGCCCTTCGGCAATATCACGGCTGCACCGGAAGAGAAAACCTTCCTGCCTTTGGAGGGAAGATTGACAATTTTCAGATAAGTTTGCTGCATAAAGTAGGCAAAGAAATATCGGCACAGTATGGTACATATTACCTACTATGCCGATATTTCTTTTACTTCATTGTTATTTCCGGTTCTTCTTAAGTTTTATTGTTATTTTTTCGTGTTAGAGATATAATGGAATATATTTGCAGTAAAATTTGTAGCAAACTCGGACAAAGAGGAGAAGCAATGGCTGACAACAGAAAAGAACAGGAACGCGCAGAGCTACACCGCACCATTTGGAATATTGCCAATGACCTTAGGGGCAGCGTGGACGGCTGGGACTTCAAGCAGTACGTCCTCGGGATGCTTTTCTATCGATATATCTCAGAAAACCTGACGGACTACATAAACCGTGGTGAGCATGAAGCCGGAAACCAAGACTTTGATTATGCCAAGCTCACAGACAGCGAAGCGGAAGAAGCACGGATGGATCTGGTGCATACCAAGGGCTTTTTCATTCTGCCTAGCGAGCTATTTGAAAATGTAATTAAAATAGCCGCGGGAGACGAGAACCTTAACGAGACCCTTGACAATGTGTTCCGAAATATTGAAAGTTCTGCCCAAGGAGCACCCAGCGAGGATGACTTCAAGGGCTTGTTTGATGATATCGATGTCAACAGCAATAAGCTGGGTGGCACAGTTGCCAAACGAAATGAAAAGCTGGTTAAGCTCATGAATGGCGTTGGCCAAATGAAACTGGGCGACTATCAGGACAATACTATAGATGCCTTTGGCGATGCCTATGAATTCCTGATGGGAATGTATGCCTCCAACGCCGGTAAAAGCGGGGGCGAATATTACACTCCTCAGGAAGTGAGCGAGCTCTTGACACGCATCGCCCTTGTTGGTAAAACGGAAGTTAACAAGGTATATGACCCAGCCTGCGGGTCAGGCTCACTTTTGCTCAATTTTGCCAAGATCCTCGGTAAGGAGAATGTTCGACAGGGCTTTTTCGGACAAGAGATCAACATCACCACCTACAACCTGTGCCGTATTAATATGTTCCTTCATGACATCGACTACGACAAGTTTGATATTGGCCATGGGGATACACTGACTGATCCGATGCACTGGGATGATGAGCCTTTTGAAGCCATCGTTTCAAATCCTCCTTACTCCATCCGGTGGGACGGCGATACCAATCCCTTATTAATTAACGATCCGAGGTTTTCTCCCGCTGGGGTCCTTGCGCCAAAGTCTAAGGCAGACCTTGCCTTTGTCATGCACTCACTTTCATGGCTTGCCACAAACGGCACCGCGGCGATTGTCTGCTTCCCAGGCGTCATGTACCGAGGTGGCGCAGAGCAGAAGATTAGGAAATATCTCATCGATAACAACTACATTGACTGTGTGATCCAGCTACCGGACAATCTTTTCTTCGGTACCAGCATTGCTACCTGTATCATGGTCCTTAAGAAGTGCAAAACTGAGAACAGCACTCTTTTCATCGATGCTTCCAAGGAATGTGTCAAGGTTACCAACAGCAACAAGCTGACGCAAAAAAATATGGATGCGATTATCGATGCCTACACCAAAAGAGCTGACCATGACCATTTCGCAATGAAGGTGGCAAATAGCCATATAGCTGACCAAGACTACAATCTTTCCGTTTCAACCTATGTGGAGCAAAAGGACACGCGGGAAGTCATCGATATTACTGTTCTGAATGCGGAGATTGAAGAGATAGTTGCTCGGGAGCAAGCCCTGAGGAATGAGATTGCAAAGATCATCGCGGAAATCGAGGTGGGCGAATGAGCAGGGAATTTCAATTCTTGGTTTATCGTTCGGCAGAAGAAGAAGCATCGGTGGATGCTGTCATTAAAGATGAGACGATTTGGTTGACACAAAAGTCTATGTCCGAATTGTTTGGCTGCACTGCGGACAACATTTCATTGCATCTAAAAAACATTTATATGGAGCAAGAATTGGATGAAAGAGCAACTACCGAGGAATTCTCGGCAGTTCAACAGGAAGGTGCAAGGCAAGTACAGCGCAAAAAAAAGTTTTATAATCTAGACGCCATTATCTCCGTCGGTTATCGTGTCAATTCAAAAAGGGCTACCAATTTCCGTATCTGGGCAACCGGCGTGCTCAAAGAATACATGACGAAAGGGTTTGCCCTCGATGACGAAAGGCTTAAGCAAGGTAAAGCCGCATTTGGCAAGGACTATTTCAGAGAGCTTTTGGAACGTGTCCGATCGATTCGGGCCAGCGAGCGGCACATATGGCAACAGGTAACCGATATCTTTGCCGAATGCAGTATCGACTATGATAAAGATTCTCAGGCAACTCAAGATTTTTATGCAATGATACAGAACAAATTCCACTATGCCATTGTCGGGCAAACTGCCGCAGAAATCGTTTACTCCGGAGCAAACTGCAACAAGGAAAATATGGGGCTAACCACCTGGAAACACGCACCTGATGGCCGTATCTTAAAATCGGATGTCACGGTTGCAAAAAATTATCTGAGTGAAAAGAAAATCAGGCAGCTTGAAAGAGCGGTTACAGGCTATTTTGATTATGTAGAAGATTTAATTGAGCGGGAGAACACCTTTACCATGGAGGAGTTCGCTGCAAGCATTAATGAATTTCTGTCTTTCCGCAAGTACGAGATTTTAAGGGATAAAGGAAACGTCTCAAAACAAATGGCCGCTGTCAAAGCAGAAACAGAATATGCCGAATATAATAAAACACAACAGATTGTTTCGGATTTTGACCGTGAAGTGAAACGGCTCATAGAGGGCGGTGAAGCCGATGAGTAAGCTTGAACAACTGATTGCCGAGATGTGTCCGGATGGAG
>JBAYOC010000096.1:0-5409 GCA_041678465.1 Anaerovoracaceae bacterium
ATGGTCAATTCTACCGATCTGGATTTTAGCGTTTTTCTGTCCCTTGCAGAGGAGTTGGCTGTAGACTACGAAGTATACTATATTGTGGGAAATCACGAGCAATCCCTCAGCAAGAGCAGCCAGATACATCTGCTCTCTGAACTGAAGGGGATGGGAGTTCGTATTTTAGACAACGAAAAAGTAGTCATTAAAAGAGGCGAAGACAGCATCGATCTCTATGGGCTTTGGTTTAACCTGCGTTATTACAGCGACCGGACAAATGATTATGTGCTGGAAGACACGGAGACTTACTACTTCAGCCTCGACAAAATGGAAAAGATTTTCGGAAAAAATGACGGACAAAGATTTAGCATACTGCTGGCGCACAATCCCCTTTATGCCGACACCTATCGGAAATGGGGGGCGGATTTGACTCTCAGCGGTCATGTTCACGGTGGAATGATCCGTTTGCCTTTTCTTGGAGGTATTTACTCTCCTGAAAGAACATTCTTCCCGGAGTACGATAGTGGGATCTACGTTTTTGGCCAACAGAATATGATTGTTAGCAGAGGCATAGGCAATGGTAATATGGGATTTCGACTCTTTAACCCTCCTGAAATCATCACGGTGACGCTGACCTATGCGATGCCCGCAGAAGAATCATAATAGGAGTATACAATACACGATGAACATGAAGGACCCTGAGCAGGGAAGAGACCGGCCAATCATTTTGTTAGTAGCGGTACTAACAGCTCTACTGACGACCTTTACCGGAAGTGCTTTGAATTTATCCATACCTTCTATCGATAGCGAGTTTCAGGCAGGAGCAACTGCCATCGGCTGGGTTATCAACGGGTATATACTTGCGGCTGCTGCTTTTTCAGTCCCTTTTGGGAGGTTGGCAGATCTTACGGGAAGGGTGCGGATTTTAAAAATCGGCATTCTGGTTTTTACCATATGCTCCGGCATCCTATGCCTTGTTGATTCCATCGAAGTACTGCTATTGCTCCGGGTTTTGCAAGGCCTGGGTGCTGCGATGATCTTCGCCACCAGCCAAGCGACTCTCATCAGCTATTATCCTCCGGAAAAGCGGGGAAAGGTCCTGGGGTTTTTAATAGGGGCCACCTATACCGGGCTTACTGCCGGTCCCGTGTTGGGAGGGATTTTGAACCACTCCTTCGGATGGAGGTCTATCTTTGTCCTGACACTTATCGTAGGTATCGCTGCATTTCTGATGGCGGTAAAACTACCCACTGCATCGGAAGCACCAAAAGGCCAGGAGCAGAGCATGGACCTCTTTGGTAGTGCGCTCTACGTATTGGTCATCGTGACTATGATGTACGGATTATCAGCCTATGCGACAGTAGCCTTTGCAAAATACCTGATTCCCTTATCGCTCGCTTTGTTCCTCTTCTTTCTTCGCCATGAACTTCGTGCCAAGAGCCCGGTCATTGAGATCCGCCTCTTCCGCAGGAATGCAAGCTACCTGCTCTCAAATTTAGCAGCTTTTCTCAATTACGGAGCCACTTCTGCGCTGGGCTATCTGATGTCGTTGTATTTGCAGTTGATACGAGGCTTTGACTCTCAGACTGCAGGGCTGATCTTGATCAGCCAACCTCTTATCATGGCGCTCTTATCGCCGTATATGGGAAAGCTGTCCGACCGGGTATCGCCTCACAAACTGGCTTCCTTCGGCATGGGCCTATGTGCTTCGGGTCTGTTCATCTTCATTTTTATTACGGAAAACAGCCCTCTTGCTATGGTTGTGTTGCCTCTTCTTGTGGTTGGATTGGGATTTGCATTTTTCTCTTCTCCCAATACCAATGCTGTGATGTCTTGTGTTGAACCCCGAGACTATGGAGTGGCGTCATCCATATTGGCTACTATGCGCAACCTGGGGCAGAGCAGCAGCATGGCCATTGTTACTTTTATCTTTGCAAGTTTTCTGGGAAACACACCTTTGGAAGAAGCGAATTCTCTCACCATCGTGCATGTCATGAGGGTTTCCTTTATTGTATTTACTTGTTTATGTGTGGTGGGTGTTTTCATTTCGTTAAAGCGTAACAAGGCGTGAGTAAGAAGTCGATGCCCGTCTTCGAAAATCATGCTGGAACAATATGAAATAGGCTTAAATCGTTTCAGAAATCATAGTTCTAGGTCTATATGTTGGATTTTGAGGCTCGAAATCTTGCTTTTACAGCATCAAATAGGCTCAAACAAGCTAGATTATGAGGTGATTTGGCCTATAACTTCAAAGATAATAGGCTTAAATCGGATCAGTGGCCGTAGTTTTAAGCCTATATATTAAATTCCAAGGGTAAATAACGTGCGTTTACAGCAATAAATAGGCCTAAGCAGCAAAATTATAACTGAATTAGGCCTATGTGACGAGGGGACAGGGTTGTTGACAAAACCTTGCTTCTTTGGAACGATTCATCACGATAAAAGTACAGAAGGGCAGAAGTAGACAAGCCACCGCCTCAGCTGTAGATAAGAACTACACGATTGTGTGATTCTGTATAATGTTTTTATTATAATAATGTGATTTAATTTGACTAAAATAGAAATACTGGTTATAATTATAAAAAAATGTGATTATCGTACGCAAAACTTGTATAATAATGTGTTATCTTGGAGGTGGTAGTATGGAAAGACTGGTTATGCAAAAACTGCGGGACTGGAAAAACTCCAGATATAGAAAACCCCTTATCTTAAAAGGAGTGCGGCAGGTGGGCAAGACTTGGCTGCTCAAGGAATTCGCAAAACGCCATTATGGGAATATGGCTTACTTCAACTTTGATGAACACCCGGAATATAAGCAGTTTTTCGAAAGCACCAAGGACGTGGAGCGTATCCTGCAAAACCTGATGATGGCAAGCGGCGAAATCATTAAACGAGACAGGGCAGAGGACACGCTTATTGTTTTTGACGAGATACAGGAATGCCCGAACGCATTGAATACATTGAAATATTTCTGTGAAAACACGCCCCACTACCATGTGGCTTGTGCAGGATCGCTTTTGGGGATAGCATTGTCTAAGCCCGCTTCGTTCCCTGTGGGCAAGGTGGATTTCTTGGAAATTACGCCAATGACTTTTACGGAATTTTTAATGGCCAATGGTGACGGCAACTTTGCCGATTATATGAGAAGTGTGGATAGTATTGAGCCAATTCCGGAGGCGTTTTTCAATCCATTATATGAAAAACTTAAAATGTACTTGTAACAGGTGGTATGCCGGAGTCCGTTCGTTCTTGGGTGCAAGACCGGGATGTGGAACTAATGCAGCAGGTGTTGTCTAATATTCTGGGAGCATACGAGCGTGATTTTGCCAAGCACCCCGACCCCAAGGACTTTCCAAAGATATCAATGATCTGGAAGTCAATCCCTTCCCAGCTTGCGAGAGAGAATAAAAAATTTATCTATAAAGTTGTTAAAGAAGGTGCAAGGGCAAGGGAATATGAAGATGCTTTGCAATGGCTTTGTGATGCCAATTTGACTTATAAGATATACCGCAGTACCGCACCGGGGCTACCTATTTCAGCATACGATGATTTGTCTGCTTTTAAATTGTATATGGCAGATGTAGGATTATTGCGTAGATTATCTCTTTTAGCTCCTTCTGCATTCGGCGAGGGTAACAGACTGTTTGTAGAGTTTAAGGGGGCTTTAAGTGAGAATTACGTCCTGCAAGCACTGCAAAATCAGTTTGAGGCCATGCCCCGTTATTGGATGATGGATAATCCGAGGTATGAGGTTGATTTTCTTATCCAAAGAGAAAATGACATTTTGCCTGTAGAGGTAAAATCGGAGAGCAATGTGGAAAGCCGGAGCCTTAAAAAGTACAAGGAAAAATACGAAGATAAGGTAAAGCTGCGTGTTCGGTTTTCACTGAATAACTTGCGCATGGATGATGACCTGCTGAATATTCCGTTGTTTATGGTGGATCATGCGGATAAGATTATGGGGATGGCGTTGGAGCAGTTGGGTTGAGGGTATGACGAGGGCTCGTTCTTAAAGCATAAAGTATTGCATTAAGGCGCTAAGAGTCTATATTAAGAAAAATAGTGAGACCGCCGTGACAGGGGGACGGGGTTACTGCAGTGACAGGGGGACGGGGTTACTGACACACTAAAGTATCAGTGTGATGAGGTTTCACCCCTTAGATCTGATTATGTCTTGTCTAAAATGCACGTTATCCTACGATGAAAATTGGCAAATATAATCCAGGATCGTTAATGTTCATTTCTTTAACGGTTGTGCCGGATGAATGTATCACGAAAAATAGGTTATGGTTAATTCGGTCAAACAAAATATCATAAGGACCTATAGTGAATTTATAGAATCTCGATACCTCACCGATATACATCATTCTATTAATTTCTTTTTCTATGCTTTTAAATTCATCGTCAAATCGATTTGGATCTTCGTTTAAATTCGCGTGACAGGGGGACGGGGTTACTGTCATGTGTAGGAAACAAGGAAGGACAATGGGTGGGTTGGTGACATAGCATTGATTATATGGTATTATTTACCAGAGGAGTGATGCGTAAGTGCCCAGGATGCCCAGATTAAAAAGTACAACAGGAATCTATCATATTATCATGAGGGGAATTAACCGACAAACCCTGTTTGAAGAGGAAGAAGATTGTATCAAGTTTAGGCAAACCTTGCAAAAATACAGAGAGATTTGCCAATACAAACTATATGCATATTGCTTAATGGGCAACCATTTGCATTTACTATTGCAGGAAGGTAAAGAGCCACTGGAAACGGTGATGCGCCGAATATGTGGTAGTTATGTATTATGGTACAATAAAAAATATGATCGGATTGGGTATTTATTTCAGGACCGATTTAAAAGTGAACCTGTAGAGGATGATGCTTATTTCCTGACTGCTATTCGATATATTTTCCAAAATCCCGTAAAAGCGGGGATAGTAACCGAAACAAAAAAATATAGATGGAGCAATTACAGCGATTATATTGGGAAAAGTAATCATACCGATACGGGTTTTGTTCTCGATATTTTTCATCAAGACAGACAAAAAGCTTTAAAGTTGTTTATGGGGTATATAAATCAGGTTAATGATGACCAGTGTCTGGACATAGAAGAAAAATCGCAGATGACAGATAAAGATGCCATGAAAATAATGAAAGAGCATTGTAGGATTGAGCATGGAAATGAATTGCAAACATTTGATAGCAGTAGGAGAAATTTATGCATTAAAGACCTAAAAGAGCAGTATGGCCTATCGATCAGACAGATTGAGAGATTGACGGGAATTAGCAGGGGAATTATACAGAGGGCTTGATGTGACAGCAACCCCGTCCCCCTGTCACCGTGACAGCAACCCCGTCCCCCTGTCACCCACCCCCCATGTCACCGCCAACCCTTAGTTCGCAGCAAGTGAGCAAAAAATCAAGTTGTA
>JBAYOC010000097.1:0-5399 GCA_041678465.1 Anaerovoracaceae bacterium
CTATTTCAATCCAAGCTCAACATCGATGTGGAGCTTGAGGCGGTGGATCTGAATCATGAGTTGATTTCCTGCTTGGAGAAGCTGGAGCCCTATGGTCATAAGAACTCGAAACCCATGTTTGCAATGCGGAATGTTTCCCTGTCCGCTCCCTGCTATATGGGGAACAGACAGCAGCATGTGCGCTTTTCCGCCGATGGAATTCCCTGCATACTCTTTAATAGGGCCGATGAGTTCCGAGACTATTATGAACAGTGTCGGCCGGTGGATATAGCGGGTTATCTGGGAATCAACCGGTGGAACGGCTCCGAGAAGATCCAGTTTATGATCGCCGACCTGCGCTAAAACCACCAGGGGGACAGACCCCGTGGGGGCAAAAACAACCAGAGGGACAGACCCCGTGGCTGCAATACCAGCCAAAGTGGCTGATCCCAAGCCTTCGGCAGAAAGACCAGCCACGGGGTCTGTCCCCCTGGGGGCAAAAACAGCCACAGGGTCTGTCCCCCTGGTGGGATTGTGGTATAATGAAGAAATCAATTTTAAAGTGAGGAGAGGAAACTCGTCCAATGATTACATTAAGTAAGCGGAATCTGGTCATACTGCTCGTTGTTGCTTTGAGTGCCGGCCTTATATTAATGGCAGGCTACAGCCAAGTCTACGGCATTGTCACAGACCAGGTCAAAATAAGCACAGAAGAATATGAAGATTACCAAAGAGTGAAAACAAACTACGGACAGCTGAACGCTTTGCAGCAGCTTATTGAAGAGAGGTATTACGTACCTGTTGACAAAGAGAAGCTCTATGAAGGCATTTATAAAGGTCTGTTCGCTGGGATAGGGGATCCCTATTCTGCTTACCTGACAAAGAAAGAGTATGATGATCTTCAGATCGCCGCATCTGGGGAATACCAGGGAATCGGCGTGACCATCGCCCCGGATAAACAGGGGCTGATCAACGTAGTAGCTCCCATTGACGGTACCCCGGCCTTCAAAGCCGGGATCAAATCCGAAGATAAAATCATCACCGTTGACGGAGTAGATTACAGCGGAGAATCCATAGATGCCGCTGCAGCAGCCATGCGGGGCCAGGAAGGTACAGAGGTCACCCTCACAATTATCAGAGGAAACACACCCATGGAGTTTACTATCAAGCGTGCAAAGATCATCCTTGAGACAGTAAAAGGAGAGGTGCTGGATGGAAACACCGGATATATCCGAGTTAGTTCTTTTGAAAAACACACGGCAGAGGACTTTATAGAGACTTTGAGGGATATGGAGCTCAGCGGAGTGAACGGTCTGATCATCGACCTGCGGGATAACCCGGGCGGGTTGGTAGACGTTTGCATCAATCTTGCCGACTCTCTGCTGCCCGAAGGCGTTATCACCTATACCGAAGATCGAAAAGGTGAAAAGAACTACTATACCTCCGATCCCGGTGCAACAGAGATTCCCTACGTGATCCTGGTTAACGGAGGATCCGCCAGTGCCAGCGAAATAGTGGCAGGCGCTATCAAGAGCAGTGGAGTAGGAAAAATCGTCGGAACCACTACGTATGGTAAAGGAATCATTCAGGAAATCGTGCAGTTGGATAACGGCGACGCCACAAAGCTCACTGTGATGCAATACTTCTCCCCGGATGGAAACGTGATACATGAAAAGGGTGTAGAGCCGGACTATATAGTGGAGATCACGGAGGAAGACTTTACTGACGGCGTATTGGTAAGAGAAAATGATAAGCAGCTCCAAAAAGCTTTAGAGCTGCTGAAATAACAGACATGAGGATGTGACCCTATCAGGAGAACATCCTCATTGCTTTATATATCTATTCGTTATCCTTGTATCTTTTGAGGATAAGCTTGTAACCGTCGGCTCCGTAAATGAGGCAGCGGTTAACCCTGCTGATGGTAGCCGTACTGGCCTTTGTGATTTCTTCAATCTCATTGTAGGTTTTCTTTTGATCCAGAAGGCGAGCTACCTGAAAGCGCTGAGCAATTGCCTGAAGCTCCTTTATCGTGCAGATATCTTCAAAAAAACGATAACATTCTTCTTCTGTCTCGAGCAGCAAAACAGCTTTGAACAAATCATCGGTATCCCGATTTTTCAACTTGGATTCATAACTCATATCATTCTCCATTTCCTCAAACAGATCAGAAATCGCTTTAATGCTTTACAGTACAATTATACAATGATTGGTCTTTATTGACAACTGCATTTTTTGGAAGTAAAATATATTATAGCTTCGCGCATAAAAGGGAGTAGTTTTTAAGTTTGTGGTCAACAATTCGGACTAGTGTGTTGTTACACTGACAATATACTGACCTGGTCATGAACCCGCTTGCGGAAACAAGACTTTTAGCATAGAATGCATAGCTTTGCAGATATTATGTGAAAGGTCTTTTTAATTTAGATTAATATCTGCTACCTCCAGCAAAGATAAGTAAGGAGTGGACAAATGTACGAACAAAAGTCAGTACAGCAAGTATTGGAAGAATTACACGTGAGACAACAGATGGGACTGTCCGAAGAAGAGGCAGCCAAGCGACTGGAGCAATACGGACCGAATGCCTTTCAGGAGCAGAAGCCTAAGACGAAGGTGCAGATGTTTATCGCTCAGCTGCGGGATCCTATGATCTATATTCTTTTTGCAGCAGCGGGAATTTCAATGTTCCTGCAGGAGTTTGCAGATGCACTGATTATCTTGGCTATTATCTTGCTGAACGCTACCATTGGTATGGTTCAAGAGGCAAAAGCGGAAAGATCCTTAGAAGCGCTGAAGAAGCTTTCAAGCCCCACGGCTTTGGTTCGGCGGGATGGAAAGATTTACGATTTAGAAGCAGCTAATCTCGTGCCCGGCGATATCGTTATCCTCGAAGCCGGTAGAATCGTACCGGCCGATCTGCGGCTCTTGAGCAGCGTCAATCTGAAAATTGAAGAATCCGCTCTCACAGGCGAGTCAGTACCTGTGCAAAAGGAAGCGGAATTTGTTGCAGAAGGTGAGGTTACCTTAGGTGACCGTCTCAACATGGCATATCTGTCCACCAGCATTGCTTACGGCAGAGGCGAAGGTGTCATCGTTAAGACGGGCATGGACACGGAGATCGGAAAGATCGCCAAGATGATCAATGAATCCGTAGACGAAATGACACCTCTCCAAAAGCGCCTTGGGGACTTAGGAAAAGTACTCGGCATTCTGGCCTTGCTTCTCTGTGTAGCCCTTTTCGGGATTGCCCTGCTTCAGGACAGAGATGTGATGGAAATGCTTCTCACCGCTATATCCCTTGCCGTTGCTGCGATTCCTGAAGGCTTGCCCGCTGTAGTTACCATCGTGCTCGCTCTGGGAGTTATGCGAATGGTCAAGGTCAACACCATCGTTCGAAGGCTCCCTGCGGTAGAAACACTGGGATCAGTCAGTATCGTCTGCTCCGACAAGACCGGTACATTGACGCAGAACAAGATGACGGTTACCAAAGTATATCTGGATGGCGGACTGAAGAGCGTAAAGGATTTGAATTACCAGGAGGATACACTCTTTGTAAACGGTTTTGTTCTCTGTACTGATGCCATGGCAGAAGGCGAAAGCCGTATCGGTGACCCCACTGAATTGGCCCTGCTGGACATGGGGACTTTACTGGATATCACAAAAAAGCAGTTGGAAGAAGCGTCGCCGAGAGTCAATGAGCAACCCTTTGATTCAGGAAGAAAGATGATGACAACAGTCCATAAGGACGCCGGCGGAGAGGTAATCGGCTACACAAAGGGCGCTATGGACAGAATTCTCATTCATTGCGACCGCATTCTGGAGAATGGAAGTATCCGTCCAATCACGGAAGATGACAGGCGGAACATCGAAGAGGCATCAAAGGAAATGGCAACGATGGCTTTACGGGTTCTAGCGCTTGCCATAAAGAAAGATGACGATTCCGCTACCGAAGAAAACCTCACTTTCGTTGGCCTGGTTGGAATGATAGACCCTCCAAGACCGGAAGCGGCAGGTGCGGTTGAAATATTCAAGGGTGCGTCCATTACCACCATCATGATCACAGGCGACCACAGAGATACAGCTTTAGCCATCGCAAGGGAGCTGGGCATCGCCGATAGCGAAGATCAGTGCATTACAGGGGATACACTCTCACACATGTCCCAGGAGGAGCTCAATGCAGCTGTTCCTGATTTAAGAGTCTTCGCCCGGGTTTCCCCTGAAAACAAAGTGATGATCGTCAACGCATTCAAAGCCAACGGACACATTGTTTCTATGACCGGCGACGGGGTAAACGATGCACCCTCTCTGAAGTCTGCAGATATCGGTGTAGCAATGGGCATCACCGGAACAGATGTGGCCAAGGGGGCTTCTGATATGGTTCTTACCGATGACAACTTTGCCACCATCGAAAAGGCAGTTGAAGAGGGGCGTAATATTTATAACAATATAAAGAAATCCGTGCTCTTCCTGCTATCCTCCAACCTGGGTGAGATCATTACTATGTTCGTGGCAATCACGGCAGGCCTGGCAGCACCCCTGAAAGCCATTCACATCCTCTGGGTAAACCTGATTACAGACTCACTTCCGGCTCTTGCTCTAGGTGTGGATGAAGGGGATCCGGACATCATGAAGGAGAAGCCCAGGAACCCAAAGGATAGCATCTTTGCAAACGGTGGGTATGCGATTACTCTGTTCTTTGGAACCATTATCGGACTCACCACATTATGTGCCTTCCTGTACTCGCCCATTTCCTTCCTGATGGCAGCCGGAGAGCCCGTGACCTTTGATGCCATCAAAGCCATGTATGCGGATGATTATATCTATTCACATGCGCAGACATACGCATTTACCGTACTGGCCATCTCACAGCTATTCAATGCCATGGGTATGAGGAACTTAAACCGGTCCATTTTCAAGTATAATCACCTGAACAACCGCATGATGATCGTTGCCTTTGTAGTTGCATTTACTTTGCAGATTGCCGTAACGGAGATTCCCTTCCTGGTTGCTGCTTTTGAAACAGCATCCCTCTCTTTGAAGGAATGGATCGCACTGACTGCAGTGGCAACAACGCCCGTCTGGTTCCATGAGCTGTTTGTGCTGGGAAGATACCTGAAGAAGCGTAAAGAAAACCAATAAAAATGGTTTCTAACGAGCCATCTGTGCAAAATTTTCGGTTGTGGTAGATTTGTACCTTGTAATCTGCCTACTATCGGAAATTTTGCTCATTTGACGGCGAATTAGAGGAAAATCCGACCACATGTTGCGCACAAACGGATATCTTGCACATTTGGACGGTGGAGTGCACAGAACCCTTCTCTGTATGTTATAATACTCTAGTACAACATACTGGAAAGAGTGGAGTAAAGTGCACATTTATTTATGCAATCGGGAACGAGCAGAAAAAGGGGAAGAGACCATTC
>JBAYOC010000098.1:0-5378 GCA_041678465.1 Anaerovoracaceae bacterium
ACTGAAATTCAACGCAGAACTTTCAAAAGTAGCGGAAGCCAAAGCTGCAGACCTGAGAGACAAGAACTACTTCTCGCACACATCACCCACATACGGCTCGCCCTTTGACATGATGAAGTCCTTCGGCATCAGATACACAGCAGCAGGTGAAAACATCGCTAAGGGTTACATGAATCCCACATCCGTAATGAACGGTTGGATGAACTCCCCCGGTCACAAAGCCAATATCATGAACGGCAACTTTACGGAAATCGGCGTAGGTTACGTATCCGGTTCAAACGGTTCCGGCTACTGGGTCCAGATGTTCATTCGCCCGTAAGAATAAGAAACAGAAGAAAGTTTACAACTGATAATCATGCATAAAGTCAAACCCTTGAGGCTCGTCTTCAGGGGTTTGACTTTTGTCGTAACGCTATTTTTGCATCCCGATCAGACTCGGCTGGTAAATTCTCACGCCTTGATTGGATTGGATGAATGCGATATACTGTAATTTAGTTCGTAGTAGGATGTAAGATCGGAGGAACGAATGAGAAAAATTTTATTGCTGTGCCTGATAGCTCTGATGCTAATCAGCTCAACAGCATGTGATACAACAAGTGCACAGCCAATCGACCCACTGCCCAAGGTGGTTATGGTGGCCTCGGAAGGGGGACTGGGAGACGAGTCCTTCAATGATATGGCTTATGAGGGAATCCTCAGGGCAGCGGAAGATTATGAAATTGAAGTAAAGGTGGAGGAGCCGGAAACCCGTGATGCTTACATAGAAACAATATCCCAAAGTGCATCTGAGGGAGCCGATCTCGTCATTGCAGTGGGACATATCAAAGCAGACGATCTGCAGGAAATCGCAGAACAAAACCCCGAAACCTTGTTTGCCGTGGTGGATTCGGAAGAGGAAGCTCCGGATAATGTAATGAGCCTTTCCTTCAAAGAGGAAGAAGGGGCCTTTCTCGTAGGCGTAATTGCCGCCATGTCTACGGAATCACAAACGTTGGGATTAGTAGGAGGCGCAGAGGATGGTACCATGGACGGGTTTGAGTATGGCTATCGCGCAGGTATCAAGTCTGTGAATCCGGAAGCAAAGGTCCTGGTAGAGTATACGGGCCGCTTTGACGATGCGGAAGCGGGAAAAGTAGCAGCGTTGGCTCTCATTGACGAAGGAGCTGATGTGCTTTTTCATGCTTCGGGAGAATGCGGAATAGGCGTGATTGAGGCGGCTGACGAACGGGGTGTATGGGCCATCGGCGTTGACAAAGATCAGTCGTACATCGATCCGGATACAGTGCTTTGCTCCATGTTCAAGCGCGTAGACAACGGCGTATACCTGTCTATTCAAAGCTTCCTTGACGGGAAATTTGAGGGTGGCGTTTACAAGTTTGGACTGGATTTTGAAGCTGTAGGTTATTCGGACGAGGCGGAGAACCTAACGGAGGAAACCAAGGCACAGGCAGACCTTTACGCTGCCGCTATCTTGGCGGAGGACATATTTGTACCGGAAAACAGGGAACAATTTGAGGAATTCAAAGTCCCCGATATAGTGCAGGAATAAGCTGGGTTTTACCAGCTTATTGTAATACAATTGTAACAGTAATGTAAAAATAGCTTTTCACAACCCAGTTATTGGAGTATAATGGAAGAAGTTCATTAATGCTAAACGAACAATTAGGAGGAGAAAAATCAAATGAAAAAATTTTTGGTATTGCTGCTGGCCTTTGCTATGGTATTTAGCTTAGCTGCTTGCGGTGGCACGGAGCCTGCTCCCAACGAAGGAAATGGCGAACCGGTTGCTGAAGGATACGAGATTGCAATGATTACCGATATCGGATCCATCGACGACAAATCCTTCAACCAAGGTACTTGGGAAGGTATTGTAGCCTATGCCGAAGAAAATGGAATCACTCATAAATACTATAAGCCAACTGAGCAGACGACAGATGCTTATCTGGCATCCATCCAGCTTGCCGTTGAAGGCGGAGCCAAGATCGTCGTAACACCGGGCTTCCTCTTCGAAGAACCAATCTTTATCGCACAGGACATGTATGAAGATGTTAACTTCATCCTGGTTGACGGAAATCCGCACAATGCAGATTACAGCGAGTTCCGGACCAATGATAATGCCGTCGGCATCGTCTATGCAGAAGAGGAGTCCGGATATCTTGCCGGTTATGCCGCTGTAAAAGACGGCTACACCAAATTAGGCTTCATGGGCGGAATGGCTGTTCCTGCCGTTGTACGTTTTGGTTACGGCTTTGCTCAGGGTGCCGAAGCAGCTGCTGCTGAGTTGGGCATTTCAAGCATCGACCTGAAATATCACTACACCGGCGGTTTTGATGCCACTCCAGAAGCTCAGACACTGGCTACTTCCTGGTATGCTGAAGGTGTTGAAGTCATCTTTGCCTGCGGTGGTTTGGTAGGAAACTCCGTCATGTCTGCTGCTGAGTCAACAGGTGCAGCGGTCATCGGTGTTGACGTCGATCAGAGTTCTGAGTCTGAGACTGTCATCACTTCCGCTATGAAGGGCTTAGCCGCTTCTGTGCAGTCAGCACTGGACGCTTACTACGCAGGGAATTTCCCCGGTGGAGAAGCGCTGGTTTACGGAGCAGCTCAAGATGGCGTTCAGCTACCTATGGATACCTCCAAGTTTGAAACCTTCACCCAGGCTGATTATGATGCTGTCTTCGCCGATCTGGTTGCAGGCAATATCGAGCTGGTGAAAGATGCCGATGCAAACGGCAAAGAGATGACTCTGGATGACTTGGGACTTTCCATCGTAAACGCTACCCTGGTCCAATAACACCGGCAATCGTCCGGGATTTCGAAACTTTACATGAATCATTCGCAGCGGGCCCTGAAAAAGGGGTCCGTTGTTGTTTGTCCTCAGTCTTGGACGGGCATATATCATTTATGATTTATTTTTGTGGACAATTCATGTATAATAAGTTCTAGTATGGCAAATCAAGGAAACCCATAAAACGGAGGGCAACATATGGATTATGTAATCGAAATGTTGAACATCACAAAAGAATTCCCCGGGATCATTGCAAATGATAACATCACTCTCCAACTGAAAAAGGGTGAGATTCACGCACTGCTCGGTGAAAACGGCGCAGGAAAATCCACGCTGATGAGTGTTCTTTTTGGCCTTTATATACCGGAAAAAGGCCTCATTAAAAAAGAAGGGCAGGAAGTAAAGATCAATGACCCCAATGCGGCCAACGCTCTTGGGATCGGCATGGTGCACCAGCACTTTAAGCTCGTGCACAACTTTACAGTACTGCAAAACATTATTTTAGGTGTTGAGACTACGCACAACGGTTTGCTGCGTATGGATGCCGCCAGAGATAAAGTGGTGGCGCTTTCCCAAAGATACGGCCTTTCCGTAGACCCGGATGCGCTGATTCAGGATATTACCGTCGGGATGCAGCAGCGGGTGGAAATCTTAAAAATGCTCTATCGCGACAACGAAATTCTTATCTTTGACGAACCTACTGCGGTGCTCACTCCCCAGGAGATCGAAGAGCTTATGAAGATTATGAGGGATTTAGCTGCAGAAGGGAAATCCATCCTTTTCATCACCCATAAGCTGAACGAGATTAAGGCTGTAGCGGATCGTTGCACTGTTTTGCGAAAAGGAAGGCTAGTAGGTACTATTGATGTTGCCACTACTGCTAAAGAGGAAATGTCCGAGATGATGGTAGGTCGCAAAGTCGACTTCGCGGTTGAAAAAGCAGACTCTATACCCACGGAACCTGCCCTGGAAGTGAGGGAACTCACCGTAGGCGGCAGGCATAATACGAAGAAATCCGTAAAGGATGTATCCTTTACCGTTCGCAAAGGGGAAATCGTCTGCATAGCCGGAATCGACGGAAACGGTCAGTCAGAGCTCGTCTACGCGCTCACCGGTTTGCAGCCCATTGAGAAAGGTCATATTTTCATAAACGGAAAGGATGTAACGAATTATTCCATTCGAAAGCGCAATGCAGAAGGAATGAGCCATATCCCAGAAGACCGGCATAAGCATGGGCTGGTTCTTGACTATAGCCTCGAGGAAAATTTAGTGCTCAAATGCTACTATACGCCCGCTTTTCAAAAGAACGGTTTCCTGAAGTTTCAGAAGATCAATGAGTATGCAGATTGCCTCATCGGCAAATACGATATCCGGAGCGGACAAGGTGCCAAAACGATTACCCGAAGCATGTCCGGAGGCAACCAGCAGAAAGCCATCGTGGCTAGAGAAATTGATCTGGACCCCGAAATATTGATTGCTGTTCAGCCAACTCGAGGATTGGATGTCGGAGCCATCGAATACATCCATAAACAGCTCATAGCCCAGCGGGACGAGGGAAAGGCGGTACTTCTCATCTCCCTTGAACTGGAGGAGGTTATGAACGTCAGCGATCGGATCCTAGTTATCTATGAGGGAGAAATCGTCGGAGAGCTAGATCCCAAAACTGCCACCTTCCAGGAGATAGGCCTATACATGGCCGGCGGAAAGAGAGATGAAAGGAGTGAAGCAATATGATTCTACTAAAGAAATTGCTTAACATTCGAGGATTCAACAATGCCACTTCTTCCATTGTTGCCATCTTTGCCGGATTACTCTTCGGATTTATCATCCTGTTGGTCAGCAATCCGCCTCAGGCTGTGGAGGGGTTTATTATCATTCTGAAGGGGGGATTCTCCACCGGAGGAAAGGGAATGGGGCAGGTCATGTACTTTGCCACACCTCTGATCCTTACAGGTCTCTCTGTCGGCTTTGCCTTCAAAACCGGCCTGTTCAATATCGGTGCTTCCGGCCAGTTCATAATGGGGGCCTTTGCGGCCGTTTATATCGGCGTAAAATGGACCTTTATCCCGGCGCCCTTTCATTGGATGGTCGCCCTTTTAGCAGCCGCTGTTGTGGGAGGGCTTTGGGCCCTGATCCCCGGCCTGCTAAAGGCTTACTTAAATGTACACGAAGTTATCTCGACGATCATGATGAATTATATAGGAATGTACTTTGCAAACTTTATGGTGAAGGCCACCGTGTATGACTCGAGAAAAGCTCTTTCCATGAACGTGGCCGAATCTGCCGTTCTGCCCAAAGGAGGATTGGACAAGATCTTCTACAACCCAATCGGTTCTTCCGGAGCAGTGGATTTATCTACAGTGAACAGCGGATTCTATGTCGCCTTGATTGTTGCCGTTGTTATGTTTATCGTTTTGAACAAAACCACTTTCGGCTACGAACTCAAGGCTTGCGGATTCAACCAGAATGCTAGCAAATTTGCAGGAATCAATGAGAAGAGAAGCGTTGTGATGTCTATGGTTATCGCCGGTGCTTTATCTGGCCTCGGTGGTGGGCTTCTCTATCTTTCAGGAGCAAGCGGGCGCCATAT
>JBAYOC010000099.1:0-5369 GCA_041678465.1 Anaerovoracaceae bacterium
CAGAAAAGAGCGGAGAGTTTATCCGGAGCATCAGCGGAAAAATACTCAACCACATCGATGAAATTCAAGATGTAGAAAGCTATTTCATGGAGAATGCGGACATCGCCATACTCGCTTACGGTTCCGTCAGCCGGCCTGCTCTGAATGCGGTAAAATTGGCAAAAGGCATCAAGCTGTCTGCAGATGAAAAGGAAGGAAAGCTGCGCTTCCTGAAGAAAATCCTGCGCAGAAAGTCGGCGGGAGAAAACCCCTATAGTCACTTGAACGTGGGCCTGATCAAGGTCAATACCGTGTGGCCCTTTCCGGAAAAAGAGATTCAGCGTCTGGCTGCAAAGTGTCGCTATGTCTTCGTTCCGGAAATGAACGCCGGTAAATATTATAAAGAGATCGAAAGATGTTTATGGGGCAGTACAGTAATCTCCCTTCCGAAAATCGGCGGAGAGATTCACAGCCCGTCAGAACTGATGGAATCAATTGCCGGTGAGGTGAGAGACAATGAATAGACTCATGGAACGCTACCTGCGGCGGGATGCTCTGCCTACGCTGTTTTGTCCCGGATGCGGGAACGGAATCGTTCAATACGCAGCCATCGCTGCAATTGATAATCTGGGGATACGGCCGGATACGGCCTGCGTCAGCGGCATAGGCTGTTCATCTTGGATTCCCTGTTATTTCAATATGGATGTAATGCATACCACCCATGGGAGAGCCTTGGCCTTTGCCCAGGGGCTAAAGCTGGCACAGCCGGACAAGAAAGTTCTGGTTTTTACAGGTGACGGAGACTGCCTTGCCATCGGGGGAAATCATTTGCTGCACGCCTGCAAGCGGAACATCGACATCACTGTAATCCTGGTGAACAACCACATTTACGGCATGACGGGAGGACAGAAATCACCCGCCACACCGGAGAGCGCCGTTACAAAGACTTCACCCTGGGGCGCGTATGACGAACCCATACAGGGAGCGGAGACTGCCATGAGCTTGGGAGCCACCTACGTTGCAAGGTGGACCACGGCCCACCCGGTTCAGCTACAGAAGAGCATCGAGGCCGGCATCAAGCATAAGGGATTTTCTCTCATCGAGGTCATCTCCCAATGTCCCACTCAGAGCGGCAAGAGCGTCTACGGGAGCAAAGACCCTGCTTTCATCATGAACTACCTCAAGGAAAGCAGCTACGTATATAAAGAGGGCATGGACGAACCACAGGGGAAAATAAAGTGTGGGGTTTTGATCCATGATAACGATAGGTCGGAATACATTGAGCGGATGGAGGCCAGAATGAATCAGTTTCGAAGTGCCAAGCCGGTAAAGGTGAAAAACAGCAAGGAAATAGAAAATACCCGGAGCGTAGAACGATGAAGATCAGCATAGATAATTCTTTTTGTAAGGGCTGCGAGATTTGCCTCGCAGTTTGCCCAAAGAATGTATATGGAATCTCGAAGAAAAGAAACAGTTATGGCAGTGCCATGCCGGAAGCGGTTATGGAAAGCGAGTGCATTGCATGCAGACTGTGCGAGCGATTGTGTCCCGACGCGGCTATTAATGTAGAGGAGGAGCGGAAATGAGATTAAATGTGCGTTTTGCGGGAGCCGGAGGACAGGGAGTCATTTTATCATCCGTTTTGCTTGCCAAGGCCTATGGACTGGGAGAAGACTTCTATATCACGCAGACCCAGAGCTATGGACCGGAGGCAAGGGGGGGAGCCTGCAAAGCGGAGGTCGTCATATCCGACGAGAACATCGACTACATGAAGGTGGATGATGTAGACGTTTTCATTGCTTATAATCAAAAGGGTTATGATAAATATTGTTCGGATCTGGAAGATAAAGATATGGTCCTCATCAACAGCACCCTGGTGGAGACCTCCAATTCAAACTATTACGAGGTGCCGGGTACGGCCATTGCAGAGGAAATGGGTAAACCACAAGTGGTCAATATGGTTATGCTGGGAGCTTTGACCAAACTGCTTCCCATGCTCCATTATGACAAGGTAATGGACGCCATAGAAGAGGACTTCCCTGCATCCCTGGCTGTCAGCAATATGGAGGCCTTCGACCGTGGTTACAAATACATGGAGCAGCAGCTAACATCCAGATCCAAGCTCCAATCCTAAGCTGCCCAACCATCAGCCACGGGGACAGACCCCATGGTTGATTTTGCCCCCAGGGGGACAGACCTTATGCCAGTGCCGCCCGAATGCCGATGGCGCACTCCAGTCTTTTCTTTTCCATTTCGCAACCCATTTCATAAGGCTCCGCCAAAGTCCCATTTGCGTTATAAGCATTGGCATGACAGCCACCGCTGCAATAAAACTTGGCCCAGCAGGACCTGCATTTTTCCTTATTATAGATGTGGGCTCTATTGAAATCCCCGTACAGCCTGTTTTCGAAAGAGTCTTCAGCAACATTTCCCAACCTGAAATCCGGGTTTCCCACAAACTGATGGCAGGGATAGATGTCGCCCTCGGGCGTAACAGCTACGTACTCCGTACCCGCGCCGCAACCGGCTACCCGCTTGTACACACAAGGACCCTGCTCCAGATCAATATTAAAGTGAAAGAACTCAAAGCTCTTCCCCTCTCGAATCGAGTGGAGGTAAAGCTCCGCCAGTTTGTCGTATTCTGCATAGATCCGCTCCATGTCCTCTTCCCGGAGGGCATAGCTCAGAGACGCATCTGTGACAACGGGTTCTACGGATATATTCCGAAAGCCCAGATCCGCCAAATGCTTTACATCTTCTGAAAAATCCAGGTTTTCCCGCGTAAAGGTCCCCCTTACATAATAGGTTCCCTTGCGATCTTTTACAAAGTTCAAATACTTATCAGTAATGGCGGCATAGGTCCCTTTGCCATTGGGAGTTCGGCGCATCCCATCGTTGACCTCAGGCCGTCCGTCGATGCTCAGGATGACATTTTCCATGTTTTCATTAATAAAGCGGCCCTTTTCTTCATCCAGGAGCAAGCCGTTGGTGGTAATGGTGAAGCGAATGTTCTTTCCCAACGCCTTCTCAGCCTCGTGGCCATAGGCCACCAGCTGTTTTACCACTTCGAAATTCATCAGAGGCTCACCGCCAAAGAAGTCAATCTCTAAATTGCGGCGGGTTCCCGAATGGGTTAAGAGGAAATCAATGGCCTGCTTGCCTGTCTCAAAAGAGAGCATAGAACGCCGGCCTTCAAAAGCACCCGTGTCTCCAAAACAGTATTTGCAGCGCATATTGCAATCGTGGGCTACGTGCAGGCACATAGCCTTGATTACTTGCCCGCGACCTTCCAACATTGCCGTAGTAACCTGGGAGTCATCGGCAAAAAGCATTCCGTCCTGCTTTAGAGTCTCGATTTCGTCGAAAGCCTCCTTTAGCTCCTGAATGCTGTACGTGTCTGCCAGTTTCGAAATGACAGCTTGTTTTGGTTCGGTGGGGTAAAAGTCTAATATGTCGTAGACGATGTCACTGATGATATGTATCGCACCGCTGTTGATATCCATGGCGATGTTTAAATCATGAAATTGAAATTTGTGAATCATTGTTATCTGCGCTTGGTGTTGTCACACTGCTGGTTTGCTACAGTGCAGGAAGTTTTGCATGCGGATTGGCAGGATGTCTGGCATTCGCCACAACCCTTGCTGGCAGTATTCTTTAACGTCGCCTTAGCGATAGTCTTAATGTGCTTCATTTTTTCTACTCTCCTGGTTCATCAATTTGTTACGTTCATGTGGGCACAACTCCGAGCCGTGCCAATTACACTAACGTAGAATACTGCAAATAGCGGCCTTTGTCAAGAACCGGACCGCCTCGGTATTTCTCGAAATCAATGACCGGTTCTTACTTTCATTTCTTGTTGCTTTGGGAGGTGAAGCAACAAGGTTCTGCCATAATTTAAGCAGATTATGGTATAATATCCACAAAACCAATGGGTGTGGATATCATACATTGAGTGCCCTGCGACTATTTCGACAGACGAATAGTCGAAATCGCAGATGGCTGATTATACCAGAATTGCTTTGCAATTATGGTATAATAAATACATCTATAGGAAGCAAAACTTATCGGTTTTCAGGTTTTGCCTTGTATGTATTTATTGTAACGTTGTGTAGCAAGCCGGAGCAACGGCTTGCACTGATGTTATAATACTTGTAATAACTGTGTATGGCTTTAGGCGAGGATTCCCTTAACAATAGGAGAAGGTATGGAAAAGAAAATAAGCATTGTTGCCATCCAAACGGCACCTACAAAGGATCTAAAGCGAAATTTCAGGCAGGCAGTTCGGCTGATGCACGAAGCTTTGACACTGTACAAATATGTGGACATGGTGGTCTTTCCGGAGCACTTTTTATACTTTCCGGACAATTCAGAAGGACCTTTGATAGAGGAAATTCCCGATTTATTCATTCGAACTTTTTCGACCTATGCGAAAAAGTTCAACACTTATATAGCGGCGGGAACGATTGCAAACAAGCGGGATGGGAAAATATACAACACATCCCTCCTCTTTAACCGTCAAGGTGAGGTTGTGGGATCATATGACAAGACCCATCTCTTTGACGCATTGAATGCGGCAGCAGGGAACAAGGAGTCGGACTTGATTACCCCCGGCGACCATGTTTTCACCTATGATACGGATTTTGGGAAAATCGGCGTTATGGTCTGCTATGATGTAAGATTTCCCGAGCTGGCCAGAACTATGGCCCTTAGCGGTGTGGAGTTTCTATTTGTCCCCGCTGCATTTTATATGCCACGCTTTGACCATTGGCAGTCCTTAGTCAAAAGTGCTGCGCTTCAGAACTCCATGTATGTAGCCGGCGCCAATTTGACAAATCAGCCCGGCGGTCGAAATCTGTACTGCGGAAGAAGCCTTATTGCTGACCCTTGGGGGATTGCAATTGCTACTGCCTCGGATAAACCCGGCTTTATCCAGTCCTATGTGGAAGCCGGTTACCCGGCCAAGATTAGAGACGCGGTGGGAACGTTCCATAATCGGGCCCCGGAACTTTACAACATCCCCAAGACTTGATCCAAATATTTGGACCGTGTTCAAAAAATTAAGTTGTGCGTAAATATGCTGAAAAGTGCAGAAAAATGAGCAAAAATTGCGTTTGTACGTAACTTTTCAGATTCAAAGGATGTTTTCCGGCTTAATCTGTGCAATATTTTCGTTTGTACTTAGCTTTATGGAAAATGTTGCCATAAAACCTACGTACAACCGCAATTTTTGCACACCTAGCAGCGAATCAGAGCAGAATCCGGTCACAAGGATGACCACAAACGCAATTTTTGCACACTTGGAGATGAAAAGAGCTCCTGAGCTCTGAGAACCTAAACACTTTGGAACCTGCTCTTAGGAAGGATACTGCTCTTTTCAAACATCCAATGAA
>JBAYOC010000100.1:0-5341 GCA_041678465.1 Anaerovoracaceae bacterium
ATATAATTACTTTATCTATTTAGTACGCTGAATCCGGACAGCACCGGAACGGGAGACCCAGGGTAATTGGGGTGAATCTGATTTATCAGAAGAGCAGCTCCGGCTCTAACCCGTCAGCTAATCCCGTAAGCAACGAAGAGCACCATTTATGTTATCACGAGCAGGCGTATAGCTTCTGTATTATTTGTGATAGTTAACAGTGTAATAGAGTGCTGTTCTTCGGTGATACTGCAGGATGTAGTGTCACTTTTCATATTATACTGACAGGAGGTATTTACTTGAAAAAAACAACAACCTTGAATGGGGGTAAGCAGACAAGCAAAATGAAGAGCCTTTTTAATACAGTCAATCGGGTGAACAACGTCGTAAAAGCAGGTATTGATAAAGTCCCGGGTATCACATCCAATGGGTATTTTTCCACATCGAAAGATCGCAGATCCGAGCTTGAAAAAGATTTTGTCACGACCATGTCTAAACACCTAGTTGAAAACAACTATATCGATAGTGAACTCTTCAGCAAATATGATGTAAAAAGAGGACTTCGAAACGCCAACGGCACAGGTGTCGTAGTTGGGCTTACAAAGGTGGGAGACGTGGTTGGATATACCACTAATGAAAAGAATGAGAAAGTACCTGCAGAAGGCAAGCTGTATTACCGGGGCGTGGACATCCATGACCTGGTCAGCAACGTAGTCGCCGAAAACCGTTTTGGTTACGAAGAAGCGAGCTACCTGCTTCTGTTTGGAGAATTGCCCAACCAGGAGCGGTTGGATGCATACCGCAGTGCACTTGGCGCACGCCGCGGGCTCCCTGCGGGCTTTCCCAGAGATATGATCTTAGTTGCACCGAGCAGCAACGTGATGAACAAGCTAGCAAGAAGCGTCCTAGCTCTCTATTCCTATGATGATGACCCAGACAACCTGTCTATTCCAAACGTCTTGAGACAGTCCATCGACTTGATCGGCTACTTTCCTTCTTTGATTGCTTATGGCTTTCAAGCAAAGCGTTCTCACTACAATAACGAAAGCCTTCACCTCCATTATCCGGATCCGGAGAAAAGTACTGCGGAAAATATCCTTCGGATGATACGTCCCACCGGTGAGTACACGGATATTGAAGCGAAATCCCTGGACCTGAGCATGATTCTTCATGCCGAACACGGAGGCGGAAACAACTCCTCCTTCGTGACGAATGTGGTCACCTCTACCGGGACGGATACATATTCCGCAATAGCAGCCGCTGTGGGTTCCCTTAAAGGGCCCAAGCATGGCGGTGCCAACGTAGAGGTAATCGGTATGATCAATGATTTGAAGGCTAATGTTAAAGATATTACCAATTACAAAGAAGTGGAAAAATATCTGATTAAGCTCATGAAGGGTGAGGCCTTTGATGGTTCCGGTCTCATTTATGGTCTGGGGCATGCAGTTTATACCCTGTCGGACCCTCGTGCCGTTCTGTTGAAAAAAATGGCTCAGAAGTTGGCAGAAGAGCAGGGGCTTATCGATGATTTTCTGCTCTATGATTTTATCGAGAAACAAGGATCAAAAATATTCCGGGAAATGAAAGGAATCGAAAAACCGATGCCGGCCAATGTGGACCTCTATTCCGGGTTTGTATACAGCGCTTTGAATATTCCCCTTGATATTGCCACACCGGTATTTGCCGCTTCCCGGATTGCAGGTTGGTGCGCCCACCGAATCGAAGAGATCGTAGCTGGAAACAAGATCGTCCGCCCGGCCTATATCAACGTAGAGTCTAAGCACCCCTATGTGCCTATAGCAGAACGTGTGTAGGCTTTTCTTCTACTCTGTAATACAAAAAAGCTGCCTTTTGAAAAAGGGCAGCTTTGTTTATTTGCACCCTTCTTCCCAAATGAGCAAAACTTTCGTTTGTATGCAGATTCTTTGTGCAGATACCTGTTATTTGAGCAGATCTGAGCAAATTTCCCACTTGTGCGCAAGTATTTGTAATATATTTCCTTACAATCTGCATACAACCGCAATTTCTGCTCATTTAACGGCGAATTAGAGCGATTCAGGACACAGAGTTGAACACAACTGGATTTTTTGCACATTTATGGCCAATACCAAGGTTGGCGTCTGCGGCATCACGGCAGCAGGATCAACAGATTAATAAAAGAGGCGATCAGAAGGATTGCGGATACAGCAGCGATACGGAGCGATCCCGGTTGCCGGGAGTGTGGCTCTTGAAGAAGGAGACCTAAAAACCACACCAGTAGGCAGATTCCAACTGCCATCAAGGCGGAGCCAACCGTTCCTCCGTAATTGAACAGGAATAAGACAGCATAAAGCGTTACCATTCGATACCAATTCCCCGTCACAAATAAAGCCCGCTCTCTTTCGTGAAGCTCGCCGTTCTCTTTTTCGATTAAGAAACTGTGTTCCCATCCGAAAAGCAGCAGCCAAATGAATCCCATGAGCATGGCGGGCATATGAAGGGCAGGAGCTGTACCGGTCGAGGCAAGATCGGCCACAAGAAAGCTTCCCCGGTTAATCAGAGAAGCGGTAAAGCAGTAAAAACCTGCGACTGTAAGAAATAGTTGACAGGCGTAGTTGCCGGAAGCGGCAATGTCTCTTTCGAGCTCTATAGCTTCTGTGCCTTGTCCAGGTCTGTGAAGTTTGTAGAGCCTTATAAATTCTGCAAAGAGCAATAAGAGGATGGTCAAAGCCAGATTGCCACCCGCGAAGAGAATCATACCACTTATGAGGATGACAACAGGGTAGAGTACGGATAGTATCTTCTGCCTGTAATCCGTATCGGGCCAAGGTTCCCGGTACATCTCCACTAATGTATGAAATGGTTCCAAAATGTGGGATGGGGCTTCGTCTTTTAGATGAGCAGAAACGAAAGATCTCAATCCTGCGAGAAACCCGGCTAATAGCGGAGCCAGTAACAGATAAATTATAATTTCGACAACACCGTCCATAGTATTCCCTTCTGCTGTAACATTAATTGTATTTATTATATCAGCATAACATCAAAATGGACAGACCCCCTTAGATGCTTTTGCATCCGGGGGTCTGTCCCTGTCTTCATGAAACACTTAGTTCGGTTCATTAAGACTCTTTAACTTTACTTTAATGCCTTGCCAAGCCCAGCCTGATAATAGTAGCGGGCCTATTATCGATATAAAACCAAATATATTACTAAACACGTCCCAAACAGTATCCCAGATCATGATTATTCATCTCCTTCCGTCTCAACTATTTCTTTACCAAACTTGTTAAAGAGCAGATAAAGAATAATTACGATGGGTACTATTATAATAATACCATACTCCTGCCAAAGCTCAACTTCTCCAATTTTGATAACGTAAACCTCCATATCATCGCTCCAAGTACCGAAGAAGTTCGTCCAGATATACCAGATAATCGATGCACAAAAACCAAATACCGTCGCAACGGAACCTGCAATTTTTTTAGGAGCTTTCTTTGAGAATGTTCCAAAATAGACCGGCACTACGCAGGTGGCAAGAATTATCGTCGCCTGGAATACCCATACTTCCATGATACGGTCAAAGAGAAAGGCAAGAGCCAAAGAGAATGCTGCAGAGATAAGAATTCCTATCTTTGTCATTCTTTCTGTCTCTTGTGAAGTGGCATCCGGTTTCACGACACCCTTATAGATATCGTACCCTATTACGCCACCGGCAACCAGGAAGTAAGAATCGGCAGTTGACATAGCTGCGGCGAAAACGCCGGCCATAAATAATCCTAAAATACCTACCGGCAGATATTGACCGGCGACTGCAAATAATGCCTCATTAGCTACAATATCCTCAGGGATGATAGCCAGCCCTACCGCAGCAGCTCCCAAAATTCCTAAGAAGGCCACGCACCAGTCATAGGATAACCACATGGGAATAGCAACCGTGAATCCTTTTTTTATTTCATTGGGTCCGGCAGCGGCAAAAACTCTCTGGAAAAATGCAGGTTCAGCCAGCACGGCTAAAGCTGTCAACGAGTAGGCAAACAAGGTCCACGGCGTGAGGTATCCCGCTCCTACCGTGAAATAATATTCAGCATCCTCACCCACAAAATTCTGGAGACCTACCATGACGTTTTCATAGCCACCGATGGCATTCCATCCGACTACCAAAGCAATACCCACAGTGGCCAACATTACCACAAATTGCATAAAGTCAGTGATTGTTACTGCACCGAGTCCGCCCATCCAGGTAAATCCGGTGATTAAAATAACTCCTATTATAACTCCCATCCAGTAAGGCATGCCTGTAATCAGCCTGAACATAAATCCAAGTCCCATAATCTCCATGGTATTGGTGGAATAAAAGAATGACGCGATGGAAGAAAAAATGCCCGCTGTTTTCCCATATTTCCGAAAAACAATTTCCTGCATGGTTGTTCCTTCAGGAAATTTGTTCTTAAAATAAGGAGACAGGAATGCCATAACCCCATATAGAACGGTATAAGGCAGTGCATATGCAAAAAATGCTGAAATTCCCTCAAAGAAACCGATTTCTGAATTTCCGAACAACGTGTCAAGACCATAAAAGGTAGAAACCAAAGTCCCTACAAGTAGGGGGGCGGTAAGATCTCTTCCGGCCATAAAATAATCGTCGAATCCCTTTGATCTTTTATAGAAATAATAACCTATGTATAAGACAATCCCAAGATAGATAACAAAAACCACCCAGTCAATGAAATGCAATTTCACAACAGCTTCAGTAAACACTAATAATACCTCCTTCATAGACATATTTTAGGGCATTCAGACAGCAAATACTTTGAAGTTGCTACCCTTGTCCCTGTTTACAAACATCGAAGGCTCTCTCTCCTTTCATACATAATTCTAATATTACATGTTTCCCTCCTTTTATAAAATAATAATAATAATAATAAAGTAGAGATAACTAATTTTATCTAATTTTCTGAAAACAAGCAACTATACATTTGCGGTATTGTAATAATTAGTTTGCTGTGCTTTCCCCCAGAACGAGGAAAGGAAAAGAGGGTTTATATAAAGTTATTGAGAATGAGAAGCAGAATCGCTCCGGGTAATCCCAGAACTCCGACGAAAAGCGCCGAAAGGAGATTCAGCGGGATATGGATATCCCAATTTCCTCCGATCCAGTTGACGACTAGGATGAACAGGCCTCCTGCTATGCTGTTTCCTATCAGCTTCAGAAGAAATCTCAGAGGCACCAGAAACAAGTAACCTAAGATATACAGGACTAGAATACCAAACCCATATGCAAGCAAAATGCCAATTTCTACACTCATTTCCATTCTTCTCTACCTCTGTACAATAATCTGTTCTGCCACTCCATATTTTATGCAAAAGGTAATCTATTCCAACC
>JBAYOC010000101.1:0-5332 GCA_041678465.1 Anaerovoracaceae bacterium
ACCTTTATTGCAACTGATGATATTGTCAGCTTATCCACGAAATATGATGAAAAAGAAAAGGGACATATCATTGTCAAAAAGGAGCGGGGGTGTCGGTAACACCATTTTGCCGACGTCGGCAAAATAGTCAAGCTAAGGAAATTGCCTCGAATTCGAGGTAATAACAAATTTGTTATTGTAATTTAATAACGAATGTGTTATTATAATATTACATCAAAGGGGAACACTAAAGAATGTTCGAAGTTGAATTTTATGAAGACCGAAGCGGCAACGAACCCATTAAGGACTTCATTGTTGACTTGCAGGCAAAAGGACAAACAAGCAAAAATGACCGCATCCGCAGCGAAAAGATTTTGACCTACATCAGGGTATTGCAGGAATATGGCACAAGAGCGGGTGAACCTTATGTCAAGCATATTGAGGATGACATCTGGGAGTTGCGCCCTCTGGATGACCGGATATTCTTCTTCTACTTTAGAGATAACACATTTATATTGCTTCATCATTTTCTGAAGAAGACCAAGAAGACTCCGCGCAGAGAGATTGAACAGGCAAAAAGAAATCAGACCGATCACCTTGAAAGGAGCAAATAGATATGGGAACTAATTTTAATAAGCTCTGGAACGACCCCAAATTCATTGACGCGACACAGAAAGCCAAGATTGATTTTGAGGTAGCACTGATTGGGAAACTGATTGAAGCCAGAGAATCAAAGGGGCTTTCACAAAAGGAGCTTGCCGACCTGGCAGGCTTAAAACAGCCTGCAATAGCAAGGCTTGAAAGCATGAAAGCGACGCCTCAGATAGATACTTTATTTAAAATTTTGCAGCCGCTTGGATATACGCTGGCTGTCGTTCCTTCTGACCAGCCTAAAAAGTAAGATGAAATTGCAGGTACCACTTGCAGAATTCCTGAACGTTTTGCTGAGGTCAGCAAAATGATAAACGTACTACCTTACGAACAACCACCGGTCAGCGGTTCGAATCCGCTCAGTAGCTCCAAAAAGACCTCGTAATTGTAACGATTGCGGGGTTTTTGTTTTTAAACCGGGATTGCCTGTCATTTTTCTATGAAAAAAAGAAAGAATAGTTATTGACATATGACATTAATGGCATATAATAAGAATAGATGGCATATGCCATAAACATGAAGGAGGTGAATCACATGCCAAGAAGGGATGGAACCGGCCCAATAGGTGCTGGATCAATGACAGGAAGAGGTTTGGGACTTTGCACAGGTGCTAATGAAGTAAAGTATGGAGCTGGTCTCGGAATGGGATTAGGCTTCGGCCGCGGACGCGGTTTCGGTAGAGGTTTTGCAATTAACCAGACCTCAATCAAAACCCAAAAAGAGCTGCTCGATGAGCAGAAAACCATGTTGCAAGGCCGACTCGAAGTTATTGATAAGCAATTAGAGAACCTATAGCGGGTATCAGAGGTAACCGGAGGACGCTCTGGTTATTTCTGTTGTTAAGGGTAAAATGAAGGAAGGCCTAATAAATGATTGTAAAGGTATTAGCAGAAAATACATCAGCCTCTAAGGAGTTTGGTAATGAACACGGCCTCAGTTTGTATTTAGAAACCGAAAACCATAAGCTTCTATTTGACACAGGTGCAAGCAGTCTTTTTTCAGAAAATGCGAAGAAGTTGGGTGTTGATTTGTCAAAGGTTGATTTGGCCGTAATTTCTCATGGCCATTACGACCACGGTGGCGGTTTGAAAACATTCTTAGAAATAAACAACAAGGCAAGAATCTACTTACACCAAAAGGCGTTTGATGAACATTATGCGAATAGGTCTGGTAGCGGGAAGACGTATATCGGATTGGATAAAGAGCTATTCCCAAATGATCGGTTCGTGTTCTGTAATGACCATTTCAAGATTGATGAAGAACTTGAACTGTTTTCCGGTGTAAAGGCCATGAGACTTGTTCCTACGGGCAATGCAGACTTGTTTGTGAAACTTGGAGATGCTTTTGTTCAGGATAACTTTGCCCATGAGCAGAACCTGGTTATAGCTAACTGTGGGAAGACAATGTTGATATCTGGGTGCGCCCATAATGGAATTATAAACATCATCGATCAATTTAAGAAAGATAGGGGCAGTTTACCCGATTATGTGATTGGAGGATTTCATCTTTATAATCACGGAACGAAAGAAAATGAAGCTGCCGACATAGTGAATCAAATTGGCATGTCACTGCTGGAGACACAAGCACAGTATTATACCTGCCACTGCACCGGACTTGAATCCTATCATCGCTTGAAAACTATTATGGGTGGAAAAATTGACTATATATCCACCGGAGATCAATTAACTATACACATATAACGAAAGTGGAGGTCTTTTATGAAATTAGCAATGCCTGTAAATGAAAAAGATATGAAAACAGAAATCTGTGTGTCCTTTGGTCGTTCTCCCTATTTTCTTTTTTACGATACAGATACAGAGGAAGGTACTTTTATTGACAATAGCGCCGCGGCCAGCTCGGGCGGTGCCGGGATAAAGGCAGCGCAAATTATCGTAGATAATAATGCCGGGGCACTGCTTACACCGCGCTGTGGGGAGAATGCAGCTAATGTGCTAAAATCAGCTGACATCAATCTTTACAAAACGGAGGGTGTTTCAGTAACGGAAAACATCGAGGCTTTTATTGACGGAAAACTCTCTTTGCTGGATGAGATCCATGAAGGATTTCATGGTCACGGAGGCAATTAACATGAGAATAGCTGTGCTAAGCGGCAAGGGCGGCACAGGGAAAACGCTGGTATCGGTTAATTTGGCAGCAGCTGCGGGATCCTCAACATACATCGACTGTGATGTGGAAGAACCCAATGGCCATCTATTTTTCAAACCGAAAGCTGTCCAAGTTGAAGAAATATCAGTTGGAGTTCCGGCGGTAGATAACACATTGTGCAATGGGTGCCGAAAATGTGTTGACTTCTGCAAGTTCAATGCCCTTGCCTATGTAAAAGACAGCCTGATCATTTTTGAAGAAATATGTCACTCCTGTGGAGGCTGTATGATGTTCTGCCCGGTGGAGGCGTTGAAAGAAACAGAAAAGGTCATAGGAACTGTAGAAAACGGAATGTCCGATCAGGTTCGGGTGCAAACTGGAATATTAAATCCTGGAGAAGTTTCGGGGGTTCCCATTATAAAAAGGCTTATAGGTGAAAGCAATCCCGCGTCGAAGGAGGAGCTAACCCTCATCGATTGTCCTCCCGGAAGCGCTTGTGTCGTCATGGAAAGCATTAAAGATGCCAATTACTGCATATTGGTAGCGGAGCCTACATTGTTTGGTGCGCATAACCTTGATATGGTACATGAACTGGTTGAGTTATTCCAAAAACCATTTGGAGTGGTTCTAAACAAGTGCATAGAAGGAGAAAACCCATCGGAAAAGTATTGCGTGGAAAAAGGTATTCGTATTTTGGGTCGAATTCCATACGACGCGGAGCTAGGAAAACTGAATTCTAACGGTGAAATAGCAGCTAGGAAAAGCGAGAAATACAATGCTATATTCTCTTCTCTGCTTAAAACAGTGAGACAGGAGGTGCAGCATGAAACAGCTTCTGATTCTTAGCGGAAAAGGCGGCACCGGGAAAACCACCATAGCCAGCGCTTTTATTAAGCTTTCCGATGCCAGGGTTTATGCGGATTGTGATGTAGATGCTCCCAATTTGCACCTTATCACAAAACAAAATGCGGAGCCGGAGAAGTCGGACTATTTTGGTTTGCCAATAGCAGAAATTAATCCGCAAATATGCATCGAATGCGATCAGTGCAGGAGAAATTGCAGGTTTGATGCGATTAAAGTGGATGGGATATATAAGGTGGATCCTTATGCCTGTGAGGGCTGTGGGGTTTGTGAAGCCCTATGCCCGACGGATGCTATAGTATTAAAACCGGCCGTGGCAGGAGAATTAATGCTTTATGCCAGTCAGCAAGAAGTGTTTTCAACTGCACAACTTAAAATGGGCAGTGGTACCTCCGGAAAACTGGTAACAGAAGTAAAAAAACAGATGAAATCGGCAGCTGTTGACGCCCAGTATGCAATTATTGACGGTTCGCCCGGTATAGGCTGTCCCGTTATTGCATCCCTCAGTGGCGTTGATTTGGTTCTGATTGTGGCAGAACCCTCCATGTCAGGTCTTAGCGATATGGAGCGTATCATAGAAACAGCACGGAAGTTTGGGACGAAAACGGCAGTCTGTATTAATAAATATGACACAAATCTGCAAATTACAGAAAGGATCGAAGATTTTTGCGAAAGGCAAGGGCTGGACTTTGCCGGGAGGATTCCTTTTGATTGGGAAGCAGTCAAAGCGATTAATATGGGACGGACCATCGTGGATATAAACTGTCCATCGGGGAATGCCACAAAGAAGATTTATCATAAAACGATGGAACTATTGTACGATGAAAGCTGATATGTAGAACCAAGACACCATTACAATTTAATTTAATTATGAAGGAGTAAGTACCATGAGTGAAAATTGCAACCAAAGCTGTAGCAGCTGTTCGGAGGACTGCGCCGAAAGAAAAGAACAAAAAACGGACTTCTCTGAGAAACTTCATGAGATGAGCAGCGTGAAAAAGGTTATCGGAGTCGTTAGCGGCAAAGGAGGCGTCGGCAAGTCCCTTGTCACATCTATGCTTGCGGTTACCATGAACAGGAGGGAACATAATACGGCCATTCTCGATGCAGATGTTACCGGGCCTTCAATTCCTAAGGTATTCGGCATCAAAGAAAAGGCTGATGGAGATGAATTCGGCTTGTTTCCCGTAAAGACGAAAACAGGCATTGACGTCATGTCTGTTAACTTACTTTTGGAAAACGACACGGACCCGGTGGTGTTTCGAGGCCCCATTATTTCCGGCACGGTAAAACAGTTTTGGACCGACGTAATCTGGAGCAATATAGATTATATGTTCATCGATATGCCACCCGGCACCGGTGATGTTGCTCTTACCGTATTTCAGTCCATTCCCGTGGATGGAATTATCATCGTTACCTCTCCTCAGGAATTGGTGTCCATGATTGTGTCAAAGGCTGTAAAAATGGCAGAAATGATGAATATTCCTATCATCGGTCTGGTAGAAAATTTGTCCTATTTCAAATGCCCGGACAATAATAAGGAATATCAGATTTTCGGTGATAGCCATATAGAGGAAATAGCCGAAAAGCATAATTTGAAAGTTCTTGCTAAATTACCCATTGATCCAAGGCTGGCAGCGGTATGTGATAAGGGGTTAATTGAACTTTTTGACGGCGATTGGCTCGACCCGGTTGCCAATATATTAGAAAAAATGGAGGAGAAAGAAATGATTAA
>JBAYOC010000102.1:0-5318 GCA_041678465.1 Anaerovoracaceae bacterium
AAGGCTTTTTCCAGCAGTAGCGGGTCACGAAAAAAATAGCCAATTCTAGTTTCGAAGCTGAGATCACTCACTAATAATCACTTCCTCCATCTCAAGTACGGAATCCTGAATGACCTGCACCACGTTGTTTTCCGCAAAGGGGATTCCCTTCAATATAGTGTTCTTAACTGCCCTGGCGCCGGAAGAACCATGCATTTTCAGCATTGCTCCCTTTATACCCAGGATAGGCGCGCCTCCGTATTCGGAATAATCAAACTCCGCTTTGATTTCTTTGAATTTTCCGGATAGAAGCAGAGCTCCCACCTTGGAAACGAGGCCGGTAGTAAACTTTACTTTCAGGAGCTTCAGGATACTCCAGGCCAGCCCTTCTGTCAGCTTGAGGATTACATTACCTACAAAGCCATCACAGACGATGACATCACAGGTACCTTTCGGAACATCCCGCGCCTCGATATTTCCATGGAAATTCAGGTTGCTTCTGCTCAACATTTCATAGGCGGATTTAATGATCGTAGTCCCTTTGCTTTCTTCGGAACCCACATTGACCAAGCCAACGGAGGGGTTGTCCACATCCAGCACCTTTTGCATGTATATGCTGCCCATTGTGGCATACTCCAACAGGTTGTTCGGTTTACACTCCACGTTTGCACCGGAATCCACCAGCAACGAAACGCCTTTACCCAGAAATATCGGATATGTAGCTGCGAGAGCCGGCCTGTCAATTCCTTGTATACGCCCTAATATGAAAAGCCCACCCGCCATCATAGCGCCGGTGTTTCCCGCTGAAATAAACAGATCTGCTTTTCCCTCCTTGAGCATGGTGATTCCTTTAACCATAGAAGACTCGGTTTTAGTGCGCACAGCCCGCACAGGAGCATCCTCGTTGGTAATCACATCCGATGCATGGACAACAGTGACCTGTTTATGATCGTATTTATATTTATCCAGTTCCTTGGAAATGAGAGCTTCGTCTCCGACAATAAAAATAGAGTCTGAAATAAGGGCAGCAGCTTCAACACATCCCTGAACGATTGCGGCAGGTGCGTTGTCTCCGCCCATTCCGTCTACAACAATTCGCATTTGTATTCTCCTATTCTGTACAAGAGCAATGGCGACCGACGCCGTATGTCTGTTTTTCAGTTTATCATAGGGAAAATTCAAATGCAATGAAATGCTTATTCCTCTATTTTGATGATGGAGACCTCATACGCGATCCTGGTTATCAGATTACCATCCTCCTCTTTCTTACGATACTCCCTGCTCTGTATTCTGCCGCTGATACGTATCTTTGTACCTACGCAAAGCCCTCCGGCGTAAACAGCATTTCTTCCCCAGGCAATGCAGGGTATGTAATCCGATTTATTATACATGCGGTTGACAGCAAGCATCATATCGCAAATTTCCCTTCCGAGAGGAGATACCCTGCGAATAGGTGGCTTGCACAAATAGCCTTCCAGACACACCTTATTCTCATAGACATCGCCTTCTTCATCCAGAAGGTTGAACTCCCGCGCGAATACCACAATATTCAGCTTGTTCCGCCCCTCGAAGATCTCGTTGTAGGTGCGAATCTGGCCGATCACCTGAACAGCTTCACCCTCCACCAATTCCATATCCCAGACAAGCCTCTCCGATACGATTACAAGAATGTTATCACTGTAGCCGCTTTTACGCTGTATGGCCAGCGTCAGACAATAAAAGATCTCTCCATATGATTTATGGCTATACTCCGGTAATACAGCGATGGTACCCAATAGCTCCGTCCGATTTGTCTCCACGTTACTGTCCAATTCTCTTGCCCCCTTCGCTAATTTGCTATCTGTTTTCCCGTATGGTCCATGTGGTAATTATCCCAATAAATCAGCTGCCCGATTGGCACCACCTCATACTCCTGCACAGCCAGCTCATCCAGGATCCGTGGCAGATATTCCTCCACATTTACCGCGTCGTTATGAAAGAGCACGATAGCTCCCGGCTCAATGCCCGACAAAACTCGCTCCACAATCTGATCAGCAGAAATCTCTTTCCAGTCCAGGCTGTCAACAGACCATTGAATCACTTTGTAATCCATGCCTTCCAGTGTTTCAATTACCTCGTTGTTGTAGGCGCCAAAGGGAGGTCGGAACAGATTTGGTTTAATGCCGGTAAGCGCCTCGATGGCAACCCCCGCACTCTCTATTTCCTCTTGAATCTGCTCCACGGACAAAGTGGTCATATCCGGATGTGTGGCTGAATGGTTCTGTACTTCATGCCCTCTTCTGCTGATTTCCTCAACATCCTCCGGGTACTTGTCTGCCCAGATTTTCACCAGAAAGAAGGTAGTCTTTATTCCGTACTGATCCAAAATGTCCAGAATAGGACCGGTATGTGAGTTTCCCCAGGCTGCATCGAAGGAAATGGCAATCTTCTTTTCCTCAGTCCCCACCGAATAGATTGGCAGCTTTTTTTCCTGACCGATGGCCGTAGGGATATTAAAGAAGCCGGCCAGGTTGCCAGCCAACAGCAATAGAAGTACTACTCCTACCACTGACACGCAAATTTTGATAGGCCTTTTCCCTTCCACCTTTTTGTGATTCTTCATATTTACAGGCACCCCGCATAAAATCTTTCTAACATTTTATTCAAGGGGGAAATGTGGTATGCCCTTTCTATGGAAATATACCTTACCTTTTATGAGACTTACGTCGGAAGGGCATGATTATCTTAAAAACCTCTAGGAATCGTATCGGCAATAATGACATCATACAGCATGGGCACTGGGCATATTCGGGTGTATTAATACCGCCGATTGTGCCCATAATCTATTATCCGGGAAATTCAGTCTATGTGATAATACCTTGAGCTTATGCCAACACAAGGTTTGCAGAAACTCGTGGGTAATGGGAAGCTATCTTAATAAAGGAGGCGCAAAAATGTCATTGGATAAAAAACCGGAAAAAAATCTGGGAACAATCGGTGAGGGTTTTACGAGATTCAAAACACCCCACACCTACGCAATTATTTTCTTTGTGGTCGTTTTCTGCTGGTTGTTGACCCTAATCATTCCTGCAGGACTTTTCAGCACCCACGATGTAGAGTACATGGATTCGAACGGGGAGATGAAAACAAGAACTGTGCTGATGGCAGACACTTTCCGTTATAGTTATGAGTTCGACACAGAACAGCTGTCTTCCCAGCTGGGAAAGCTGGGAAATGACTCCGCTACCCTCGAGGAACTTGGCGTAGATCAGCCAGCTCTGAATGAGTTTCTCGCCAGCGATCCGGCATCCTGGGATCAAGGCCAATTGGATTCCATAGGGTTAACAGAACCGGTTCTGTACGATCTCTACGGCGATTCCGTATTCGACACAAGCAAGAAGTTGCATAATGTAGCCACGGTTTGGGGTACAGATGATTTTTATGGATTTGGTGTTTTGAACTATATCTTTGAAGGGTTGGTTACCGGCAGTAAATACGGTTCCGCTGTGGGTATCGTCGCTCTGATCCTCGTAGTGGGTGGTTCCTTCGGCATCATCATGAGGACCGGAGCCATCGACGCGGGTATTCATGCCTTTATCCGAAAGACAAAAGGGCTCGAAAGACTGGCCCTGCCCCTGCTTTTCTTCCTCTTCTCATTGGGTGGTGCCACCTTCGGAATGTCAGAAGAGGTCATACCTTTTGCTATGATCATGGTGCCCTTTGTCATTGCCTTGGGGTATGACTCGATTGTAGCTGTCACCGTGACGTTTGTGGCTTCACAGGTGGGAAATGCCACCTCCTGGATGAGCCCTTTCAGCGTTGCCATTGCGCAAGGCATCTCCGGTGTTCCTGTCTTATCCGGTGCATCCTTCCGTTTGGTGGTCTGGTTCGTAGTAACAGCGGCCACAGCAGGATACATGATGTATTACGGAGAAAAAATCCGCAAAAATCCGCAAATTTCTGTCATGTATGAATTGGACGGTTACTTTAGGGACAGAGTTGAGCAATCCACAGAAGAAAACAGAAAGTTTTCGTTGGGAGATAAGCTGGTCCTTCTGGAAATGCTGGCCGTACTCATCTGGATTATTTGGGGTGTTACGAAGAAAGCATACTATATTCCTGAAATCGCTTCACAATTCTTCGTGATGGGTCTCCTGGCCGGCATCATCGCGGTAATCTTCAACCTCAATGGCATGACTATTAACGAAATGGCTTCCTCTTTCCAAAAAGGCGTTGCCGATTTGGCGGGAACAGCTGTTGTAGTTGGTATGGCAAAAGGGATTTTGCTTGTTCTGGGTGGCGCGGATGCCACAGTGGCCTCTACTCTGAACACCATCCTCCACAGCATAGGAAATGTTCTTCAGGGAGTGCCTGCTGCCATCGCCGCATGGTTCATGTACGTCTTCCAGAGCTTGTTCAATCTCGTAGTTACATCTAACTCGGGGCAGGCGGCATTGACAATGCCTATCATGGCTCCTCTTGCAGACATAGTGGGTGTATCAAGACAAGTGGCTGTCTTGGCCTATCAGCTTGGAGCAGGTTTCGTAGATGCCTTTACTCCGGTCTCGGCGAGCCTCATCGGTGTACTTGGCGTGGCGAGAGTCGATTGGATAAAGTGGGCTAAATTCCAAATCAAGATGCAGGCCTTCTTCTTTGTCATCGGCAGCGCAGTTGTAATCATTGCTGTTTTGATCAATTTCCAGTAAACTATAAATAAAACACGAAATCGGAAGATTCACTTAGGGGTGACTTACATGATAACCATCATTAAAAAAATTAAAGTATACGGACCTGCGTTCAAAGGAATACAGGATATCCTACTGATAGGAGGAAAGATCGCTTTTATCGGTAGTGATATTTCAGCAGATTTTCAAAACGGCATTGAGATCAATACCATGGACGGCGAGGGAAAAATCGCTTTACCCGGCTTCATCGACTCTCATGTTCACATGTTGGGAGGCGGAGGGGAAGGCGGCTATAAAACCAGAACGCCGGAAATCATGCTGTCTGATCTGACATGTGCCGGAATCACAACCGCTGTGGGATGCCTGGGAACCGACGGCGTTACACGAAATATGATGTCGTTGCTGGCTAAGGCCAATGGGCTCGACGAAGAAGGTATTACTACATTTATCTATACCGGTTCTTACCAAATACCTGTCAAAACCTTGACCGGCGGCATCATAGAAGACCTGCTTGCAATCGATAAGATAATCGGCGTAGGTGAAATCGCCCTGTCAGATCATAGATCTTCTCAACCCTCCTATGACGAGTTTGTCCGAACCGCGGCAGATGTCCGTGTAGGCGGAATGCTTTCCGGTAAAGCCGGCGTTCTCGATATCCATTTGGGCGATGGCGAG
>JBAYOC010000103.1:0-5236 GCA_041678465.1 Anaerovoracaceae bacterium
AGCGCCATGAGCAAAAGCGGCATACGAAAGCGGGGTGGACTGACCCAGACAAGCCTGAGTTTCTTGTTTGGATCCCTTACCATGCTCCCCATACTATGGTTTGCAGGAAAACCGGTGGTTAGCGGAATCAACGCCGGGAATATATTGCTGGTACTTTACATCGGCATTATGGTCAGTGGATTAGGATACTTGTTTTATTTTCTGATTATGGAGAGTGCCGATGCCGGAACGGCATCTATCGTATTTTTCGTTAAACCCGCTCTGGCACCTATCATCGCAGTGCTGGTACTGGAAGAGTCCATGAGAATCAGCGGGGTCTTCGGAATAATGCTAATCCTCATAAGCTCATTTATTAACTTGAAAAAACCAAAGGGAAAAGGTGCACGGTAGTCTTAACAGAAAGGAGAATGATATGATTGGTTTAAAACCTTGGGGGGAAATCAATTGCTCTGAAGTGGACGGCTCTGATGTTTGCATAATGGGTGTACCCTTTGATGGTGCTGTTAGTTGCGGCAAGGGGACTGCCCTTGGCCCGGAAGTTATCAGGAACCTTTCACGGTACATGCCTCCGACAACAGAGGAGGGAATACTGTTCAATTCTTTGAAAGTCGCTTAATCTTTTTAATAAAACTGCTATTACTAGCTTTTATAGCTTTGTATCTTCAAGTGTTTAGGCAGAGAGCCCCACGACCGGCAATCTTTTTCTCTTTATCGTAAAGGAAGTAAATCCGTAGCAAATTGACCTCTTGGCTCCAACTGAGCAAAAAATTCGTTTGTATGCAGATTCCCCGCCCAAATACTTGTATTTCAATTAAATCTGAGCAAATTTTTCGTTTGTATACAAGAATTTACATAAATTGGTTTGAGATCTGCATACAAACGTAAATTTTGCTCATTTTATTAATAATTACTTCTGAGCCGGGCGCAATATTGCATACAAACGAATTTTTTGCTCATTTCGATGCAGGGCCATGCGCCTCTTGCATCTTACCTCCATAAAAAAAGGGCGCCCGACGCCCGGACACCCTCAACTATACCTATTCTATATCCTTTTACTTCTTCCCACCGGACCCGCCGACGGCGGTCTTGAATACATCTATAATGATCTTTGCTATGTCTTTTTTGTCAGTGCTGTCGGTGATCTTTTCTAGTGCGGCTTTTACAGCGTCTACGAACTGGGATGTGAGCTTTGACTCCATTACCTTCTTTACCCAGTCAATGTCTCCGACAGTTTTGTTACCCAAGTATATTTGTTCAAATACATAGATGCTGCCTTCGCCGATAGCCGCCACGATACTGCCGGCAATCAGGGCATTCAGCGCGCTTGCACCCAAATTAACGCCGGGGATGGCTTTCAGCATATTGATTGCCTGTCTTGCCACCAAACTTACCGTTCCAATTTCAACAATGGTATTAATTAGCTTCTTTGAGTCTTCATTTTTGTTGATCCCATATATTTGAGCAAGGCCATTCACCAACGTTACTTCCAATGGCACAAGTATGGCAGCGTCGGGGTAGGGTATGGGAACGGCTCCAACAACCACTGCTGCTGTTGTAGCCACTCCGGTAGTTCCATGAGCCATAGCTCTTTTGCGATTTATCTTAAAGGACGCAATGTCTTTTGCGCCGGCTTTTATTCCCTCGGGCATCAATTCATTTGTTACATCAATAAGCTCGGTTATCCCCTCAGGCGGTGCAAAAGCATTATCATTCAGCACATATGTGGAAGCCACGACGGGAATGACTCTGCGCAAATTCTTTGCATGGCGTTTCTGCTTGGCAAATGCCTTGTTAACCATTGCTATGTTCTCTTCCCTGTCGGGAAGGGAATAGGATTTGGTAATGACAACCACCACCGGCACCGTCTTCCACATTGAAGTGGCGTCCAAAAGATCTTTTATGGCTTTGGGAAACAGTTTCCGTGTTGTACCTTCCACGCAAAACCAAATTACATTTATCTGATTGTCTTTGTTTCCTTCCTTGGCACTCTTTTGGGACCATTTTTTCACAGCGCCGATGGCTTTGCGGGCTTTCAGAAGGGAAGGTTCAAAGCCTATTGTGTCAATTAAGCGAAAAGGGATTTTATCGCTTTCGTAGATACCAACCCTTGTTGTTCCTCTTGTACCCCATCCTGTTTCTGCTATTTCATCGCCGATGACGGCATTGATCAGGGTTGATTTGCCAACCCCGGAATTTCCAATGACTAAAACATTTCCTCGTTCCATCCTATGCCTTATCTCCCTTTTATCAAACTATCTTTATTATTAAAACACACCCTAAGGCTATTAATACACTAAGCAATGTACCAATTAAATATTTCTCTGCAAAGTCCTTATCTTTTAGTTGCTCAAATCTCGCCAGTCCTTTTGCCGCTAAAACAAGACCAACCGCCCCAAATTCACCAAGTAAACCTAATGTTAATATTACCAACCTTTCTAATATTCCTATTACAAACCCAGCCCCTAATGTTTCCTCTATCAGCAGCTGTTGCTTCGACCTCGCATTCCACATCAGAAATACTTTCTTAATTATCACGCCTATTGGGTGAGCGCACAGAACATAAAGCAGTATTATCACGCTGCTTTCCATGACAAAAGGATATGAGTATTTATCGATTATCTGACCTATTAAAGTATTTGGAGCCGGGTACAAATCCAGTATGTATTCTGCAACAATTATCAGCAATATGATATGTATAGCCTGATCGATTAAAAATACAATAAGGTCTTTTTTAATTCCTAGTTCGTTCTTTGTTATCTTATTTTTTTGTCCATCTATTGCATAATGTGAAATTCCAATAATGACGCCCATGACAATTGCTAGTTTAAGTTCCTGAGTCATAATCAATGCTATGAACATAAAAGCAGCATATATCGCAGAATGTTTAATAAGTGCAAGACTGTCTACCTTTTTACGTTCAACCAATTCTGAATTCTGAAAAACAAAGTCGCCTAATAAATGAGCAGTCAATAGTAAAATATTAGTCAAGTGATTACCTCCTGAACTTCTCAGCCATTAATAAAGAAACCGCCTTGCTATATCTCATCTGGATAACTTTTCCTACTTTAATGGATTTATCTATACTCTGCCTCGGTTTATTAAGCAATTCAACTAAGTTTGCAACAGTTCCCCATTTCCAGATAATATCCTCTACCTCTCCATCAGCCCCTGAGATAACTGCAGGTTCACGTATCATCATTCTGTTCATATTAATTTGGGGTAATTGGGTTCTATTAAAATGCTTGTTCATATTTAGAATTGAAAGTAACTCTATTTTTTTATCAATTAAGCGGAAGAGCCCCTTATATTCCGTGAAATCAATCTCATCCCTATAGATGAGCGGGTAGACTAATTCTATTACCATTGTAATAATGTTTTGTAAATCTGTTTGCCGGCCGGTTAAAGCGTTAGAAATGTTTATGCTGGAAGTGAGAAATTCATTTTTGTGATTCCCCGAAAAAACACATACATTATTTATCTGGCTTTTATGGGAATAATTCAAAGCAGCCCTGCTATTATGATAGGCCGACCCGTCTTGCTCTGTAGAAGGCCCCTGTTCAATAATAACGCTCCATTCACCTATCCCGATTCCTGCTCTTACTTCAATAGGGGCGAGGAAAATTTCTAACAGATTTAAATATAGTATTGCCCCTTGCGTTGTGTGAAACAGTCCTTGAAGCTCATCACCCGCACTAAACATAACTTCTTTAGCTAAAGATGGTTTAAAAGCTTTGTTCAGGCAGTTAATGCAATCTTTTGTGTAAAATTGTATTGAATTTCTGATCTCACCATCATACTTCCTGGAGTTTTTAATGTCTATCATTAATGAAGTATATCGTTCCACATCCACATCACCTCCATCTGCAATATATCATGTCACAACTTGAAATGCAATCCAAATAGGTTGCATTTGTCAATTGCGTACTAAACAGGATGCTTTTGTTGCCCCCTTTCGTTCTTATGACATCGGAACCGTTTACTCATCCATCTCCCGATGTTCGGTCATCATCTGATCAACCCAATCTTCCTCCACATAGACCATCCCGTTCCGGCCTTCAACTTACCTATTAGGCCAGCCTTATATAATTTACACGATAAAGGAAAAGTCTTTATCTTCACCATCAATAGCACCAGCGATTTTAATGGCATACCCCAAATAGGTATGAGAGGCTTCATCAAGGGATCGGGTTAGTCTCATTCGTGGTTGAATTGATGTAAATGGCTCATTACAGTTGCGTTTGGTGTCAGACACTTTTGACAACTTCAACACTCCAACCCCTTGAAATCCCAGCCTTTTCACCAAGTAGGTTGCGTTTGGTGTCAGACACCGCTATTGAAAGACGTGACAGTAACCCCGTCCCCCTGTCACCTATGTACCAGTTAGCGGGACAGGATCTTTTCGTCAAGCAGGAATTGTTCGACTCCGATGTACTGAATTCCGTTTTCATCCTGCCATAACTTCATGTAATCTTTCACGACTACGATTTTCCTAAAAGAATCCGGAATGCGAATCAGCGAGGCAATCTCCTGCATCCTCTTTTCCGGGTCTTCAATTGAGAGTGCTGACTGAATATAGTATCGTTCATCTCCGCGATTCACCACAAAGTCCACTTCCAGCTGCTTGCGAACCTTCTTCCCGTTCTCGTCAGTCCCGTTCTGTTCCACAACGCCGACGTCCACATCGAAACCTCTGCGGATGAGGTCGCTATAAAGAACATTCTCCATCAGGTGGGATTCTTCCAGTTGTCTAAATCCAAGCCGTGCGTTTCTCAATCCGGGATCAGAATAGTAGTACTTGACTGGGGTCTTGATGTACTTTCTACCCTTGACATCATAACGTTCAGCTTTCTGAATCAGGTAAGCCTCTTTGAAATACCCGATATAGGTGTCAATGGTATCCGGTGCGATCTTGATGTGTCTTTCTGTGTCAAATGTGTTCGATAGTCTGCTCGGATTGGTCAGTGACCCGATTCCGGAAGCAAGAATGTTCAGCAGTATTTCCAACACTTCAGCATCGTTAGCGACTTTATTACGTTCCAAAACATCTTTGATGTAGGTGCGGCTGAATAGGTCACGCAGGTATCTACTTCTTTCTTCATGTGATTCCATGGCCCAGACGAACGGCATTCCTCCATAAGTGAAATAATCCCGCCAAGCCCCGCGTTTGTCCCCGTCATAGTGCTCATAAATCTCAGCGAAGGAAAGCGGATTGACCCGAATTTCATCTCCTCTGTCG
>JBAYOC010000104.1:0-5127 GCA_041678465.1 Anaerovoracaceae bacterium
ATACCATACTCTGCACACTCTTCATTAATCATGTCAGCATACCACTCATCGCTGGCAGCATATAACTCATCCTGTGTCTGGAACAGGAAAGGGACATCCTGCAGCCGAACAGCGTTCATTGGAGCAAAGGCAGGTATGTTGGTTGGGCCAACCAGAGCAGCACTCAGCGTACCATCGATAACTTGCTCGCCAAGTTCCCGTTCGGAACCCATGGCAGAATTAGGATAGTTCTGCCACTCCACACGACCAGGAAGCAGAGTATCAACCTGCTCTTCAAAATAGTAAACCAGTTCCTGCATAGGGTTTCCATCTGCTGTGGGAGTCGCAATGCTGATGGTGACCTTTTCAACACTATCGTTAGGATCAGGATCAGGGGTGGTGGAAGAATCGCCGTCGCAGGCCGCCAACGAAAACAACATGATCACACAGAGCATTAGAGCACATATCTTCTTCATTTTTATTTACCTTCCTTTTTTCTCCACTCGTTTATAACGGATTATTTTTTGTAGCACGCAGGAGCATCGATGATTTTACCTGCTAACGAACACCAGTCGCCCGGGTGGATAACGGGAACACTCCAATAACCAATCACAACGCCGGGCCAGGGAGCGTTCAGGGTTTCAACGCGGTTGCCAAAAAGGTCGTCGATTACACAAAGAGTTTCACCGGCTTCAAAGAACTCGTTCTCGCGTTTGCAGAGCTTCATGAGACCTCCGTTGCGGGCATGCAGATAATTCAACTCGATGTGAATCTTGTCCTCGACAGGCTTTTGGCCGGTAGGGGGAATCATTTCAAAATAAGCCATTACATTCTTTATACCATTGTAACAGATATCGATATCGCGGTCGCGGTTTACAAACCGGCTACACTGCGAACCAACCTCGGGAATAATGGTAGGTATGTTGAATGCTTTCTTGTATTCAAGCGACGTTATGCCGGCGAAGGGCAGGTTTTGCTGAGACCACAAATACTTTACGTTGAAAGCCTGCGCCATCTCATAAGATACCTTAGCGGCTGTATCCTCAGGACCATCGAATGGGATATAAGCGCATAGGGGCTCCAGATGGAGAACATCGCCGCCACCATGGAAGTTAATAACTGCGTCAACAAAGGTTACAACACGTTCCATGTAATGAGCCGCCAGATAGTGAGTTAAGTACTGGTCTTTACGACCAGGGAACACGCGGTTAAGGTTGAAGCCGTCAGTGAGCGTCCCACGGCTAATTATGGTGAACGCTTCCATGTTAAGTGCGGGAACGCCCACGAAGGTTCCTGCAAACTCCTTACCCTCGAGCTCGGCAGCCAACTTGATAATGGCTTCAGAACCCTCGGTCTCATCACCGTGCATTGCACCGTCAACGAGCAGAGTTTTGCCTGGTTTGCCACCTTCAACAATGATTACAGGAATTTGATAGAAGGAGAGATCTGCCTTTTGACCATAATTGATGAAACCATCTGTACGGTTACCGCTCTGCTTGATAATTACATCCAACTTAATCTTTGACATAAATAATAACCTCATTTCAAAAGAATGATTGCTGGTTTGCACCAACCTGAAATAATTTACACATGTCGCTATTCGTTTCTATGAGGCGCCTTACGCTAATAGTATGTCTTATTGCTTAGTACGTCAAAGTCCTTTTTGGTAATGCTGGACATACCATTTTTGTTATAGTACTATATAAATAGTATTATGAAAAAGGATAGGAACTTACAACTCCAATATTCTCTTTTGTTTGAAGGGAGAGGTGATTGTATCTGTGAAAGAAAAAGATTATCAGTATACACTTACCGTTGCATCATGCAAGAGTTTTAGCCGGGCTGCAGAACTTCTCTATGTCTCTCAGCCGGCGCTAAGCCGCTACATAAGTAACCTGGAAAAGGAGCTCGGGGTCGTGCTGTTTGACCGATCCACTTCACCGATCCAGCTGACAAGTGCTGGGGAAAAATTCTGCTCCTACGCCAATGCAGTTCTGGAATTAGAGAGTAAAATGCGTTATGACTTGAGGAATTATGCTCTGATGTCAGGTAAACCTCTTAAAATTGGTGTCCCGTTGCTCACAGGTGAGTACATCCTCTCAAGGATTCTTCCGCGCGTAATGAAAAAGTATCCCAATATGCAAATTGATCCGATTCAGGATTTAGCAGGCAACCTTTGCGAACGACTGGCAGCACATCAGATTGACGCGGCATTTGTCTGTAATCCTGTGCCTGACTCATCCATCTGCTCGGATTCTCTTCTACTAGAGAATCTATATTTGGTTGGGCACCGTGAACATCCGGCTCTGGTTGAGTACGATACAAAGCATGCCGATCTTGATCACCCCTTGGTGATTGATGTATCAACATTGAGAGATACTGCTTTGATACACTGTAAGCCAATCGCAATTATTAGTTATCTTGCAGAGGAAGCACTTAAGCAATCGAACTATAAGCCCAGCGCAGAAATCAAAGCATCGTCCCTGCCCTTGGCTCTGGATCTTGCTTCGCAAGGTGTTGGTTTTACTGGGGTGATGCGTTGTCAACTCAGATATGGACACCCGAGTATCATTAATGCAATCTGTCCTATTCTGCTAGAAGGTTGCACCCTACCTTTTTACCTTGCCTATAATAGCCTCAGCCGGCGTATGATTCCGGAATTGAACTTTTTTCTTGAAGAAGTGCTTGCGGAATATCGTGATGATGCATGCATATAGGTACTGACAATCCTATTTCTGCCGCTGGGCTGGGTATAGCTCGCAGAAAAGAGGGTATCAACTACTTGGATCTAAACGATCTAAACGGCCTTGATCTATAAGTTTTATTTTATCATCCCGGGACAATTGCTTGATTGCATATTCTCTCTTCAGAGCTTCACTTTTATCTGCAACCCTTTCGTGGTATACCAATTGAACAGGTAGTTTGCTGCGGGTGTACTTTGATGCTTTTCCCGTATTATGCATGTCAACTCTGCCTTCCAGATTGGTGGTCCACCCGGTGTAGAGGCTGCCGTCGGCGCACTGTAAGATATAAACGTAATGACCCATTGCTATCTCCTGTTCTTTTCCTTTATTTCTTTACTTATACCTTTTCCGATCGTTGAATGCAACCCGGATCCAAGTTCCGTCTGATTTCCTTTCCATTTTGATGACATTTTCGGGTATACTGAACTAGATGGTAAAATTAAAATATTTTTTACATAGGAGACTTTGATATGAACATTCTTAACCGGCAGATCGTGAAAATCCCCATTTCGGAAACCAAGAGCATCGACGAGCTTTTTGGCAGCATGATGAAAATCGATATGGAAAATATCCCTTCAAAATTCCGAAATATCCTTGGAGAAACGAGGGATATCGCCTATCGCCAATTTACTATGCAAGCCCTGTTTGAATCCTTTGAGATTGAAAAGAAGGATGAAAGGACTATCCTGCTAAAGAACGGTATCCTCTTGGAATCAGAGCTGTTAGCTGATATTTTCCGCCATTCCCATGCTCTCGGTTTTATTGTGGCTTCGTTGACCGGCTATGATGAAGTCGATGCTGTCGAGGAACACATGTTGCGCAAACTCTTCTTGGACAACTGGGGCACCGCCTTTATCGAACGGGGAGACAAATGGATTATGCAAACCATTGCCAAGGATTTGGAGCAGAAAGACCTCTATATCACCCATTCTTTCAGCCCTGGACAAAACGATATTCCCATCGAAATGCAAACTCTCATTTTTCAGGGGATCAACCCGGAGGAGATCGGGGTCACATTAAGCGATAAATTCATGATGCATCCGAAAAAGACGGTATCCGGGATATTCGGAATCCAAAGGGAAAAGGACGAAAAGAGTGTCCGCCCTTGCGACCTATGTGAACGCAGAGACACCTGCCCAACGGCTTATGCATAGTTCCATACATCTAGGGCATTTTGTTCACCTGTTTTTAGTCTAGGGTTTTTAATTTGTATAGATGTACGCTTACACAGGCGCCCACAAACAGGAGCATTCCGCGAACGTACCAGTTGTCTATGAGGATCATGGATATGGTCAGTGTAATCCAAATAAAAACCACGGCCCAAATCTTGGTTTTCCTCGGAACCGCTTTGTACTTCAAGTAATTGTATATGTAGATACCAAAGAATCTGTGGTGGATGAGCCAGTTGTACATCCGCTCCGAGCTCCGCAGGTAGCAATACGCAGCGATCAACAGCAGCGGAGTTGTTGGCAGCACAGGTATAAAAATTCCAATCACACCGACGGCAAGGGATAGCGAGCCTGCGATGAAGAGTACATATTTTTTGATATTCTGGGGCATTGCGGGCTTACTCTCCAATCCTGCTGAGGCTTTCCACTGTCGATAAGATATCCTTTTCACGGCCCTTGGAGGACCAGTTGACAATGGCGGTAGCAAAGACTTTCGCACCCTTTTTCTCGCATAGTCCGCGAAGTTGCTTCATGGCGCTATTTCCGCCAAGCCATGGGAAAGGAAAAGCATGGGTGAGGAAACAGCCCACTTTCTTTCCTGAAAGAGTTGGCTCCTGCTCGAGGTAGGCCTTCATGATCGTGGAAAGCGAAAAACCCCATACAGGAGACCCAAACAGCAATACATCAAAATCATCAGTCGCCGGAGCGGATTTGAACTCTATGGGCGCCTTGGCTTTCGGACCATCGATTGAGGGGATTACCTTAATCAGTTCGGGGCTGTGCCCCTTTGCGATCAAGCCCTCTTTGAGCTTCTCTGCAACACTGAGGGTGTTTCCAGTGTGAGAATAAACAATAATTCCAATCTTCATTTATATCCTCCAATCCAACCAATTACCAACCACAGGGACAGACCCCGTGGGGGCAAAATCAGCCACGGGGTCTGTCCCTGTGGTTGTAAATCACTTACTTGTTTTTGTTTTTAAAGGTTTTCATAGCCTGTTTCATTTCTCGTTTGCTTCCAAACATCCGATTGATTTTCTCCTGCTCCAATTGACGGGAATTCAAACCTTCATAACCCGTCTCCTTTTGCAGCTTCTTATAGCTCTCAAATCGTTTTTGTGACAACTCACCATTAGCAATGGCACGTTGCACAGCACATCCCGGCTCTTTTGTATGGGAACAATCGCTGAACTTGCACATTGCCGCCAAATCCTCAATGTCTTCAAAAGAGCGGG
>JBAYOC010000105.1:0-5080 GCA_041678465.1 Anaerovoracaceae bacterium
GTTCCAGCTTCTCCAAGCAGGAAATCAACTCATGATTCAGATCCACCGCCTCAAGCTCCACATCGATGTTGAGCTTGGATTGAAATAGGAGCGGGTCTTGGTTAAAGCGGCTTTCTGCGGAAGCGCGGAGCGCTTCCCGCAGGGGCTGCAGATTTGCGCTGTCCATGGTAAATCCGCAGGCCCCTGCGTGGCCTCCAAATTTTTCGAACAGATGGCGGCATGCAGAAAGCATTTCATATAGATCCAAACCTTCTATGCTTCTGCCCGTTCCCTTCAGCTTATTATCACCGGTGGGGGTGACGATAATCGTCGGCAGATTGTACTTATCCTTTATTTTTCCTGCTACAATACCGGTTATTCCTTCATGGGCATTGGGAAGATCCAGAACTATGAACCGCGTCTCTGATTCCGTCTGATCTACCTTCTCCACGGCTTCCTCAAAAGCAATCTCCTGAATCCTTTTCCTCTGCCGGTTATTTTCCAACAGGTGATCCGATGCCTCTTTCCATTCCTGCTCCGAGGTTGCTGTGAGCAGTTTCACCCCGGTTTCGGCGGAAAGCATACGGCCTGCCGCATTTAGATGAGGCACTATAACATATGCTATATTTTCAGAATTTATTTCACCATCTTTTAACCCGGCACCCCGGATGAGCATCGATAGCCCTAATCTCTTTCCGCTATTGATCACACGCATTCCATACTTGACCATGGTCCTATTTTCCCCGGTGAGGGGAACGATGTCGCCTACAGTGGCAATAGCCACCAGGTCAAGTGCTCTGTTCAGATCCGCTTTCGTCAGCTTCTTAGGCAATTTGCGCTGCAATGCCTGCGCCAACTTGAAGGCCACCCCGCAACCGCAAAGCCCCTTTTCCGGATAAGGGCAATCCTTTTGTTTCGGATTAATCAACAAGCAAGACGCCGGCTTATCGTTGAGATTGTGATGATCTGTTACTATAACATCCAGACCTAGTTCTTTTGCATATTCTACCTCGTCATAAGAAACGCTTCCACAGTCGACAGTTATGATGAGACCCGCACCGCTTTCCTTTATTTTAGCTATGGCTTCTCGGTTCAATCCATAGCCCTCTTCAAAACGAGAAGGAATGTAAAAGGATAGGTTCGCCTGTAGCCTGCCCAGTATTTCTAACATCAGACTGACTCCGCATACGCCGTCGGCGTCATAGTCTCCATAGAGGCATATGTGCTCTCTTTTATCCAGAGCCGCTAAGATTCTTTCCGTAGCTTCCCTCATATTCCTCATTAAAAAAGGATCATGGGTCAGTTGTGGTCTGTCGGAAAGGAATTCCTCCACAGACTCCCGGCCTATGATGCCTCTTTTCTTTAATAGGGATATCACTATGTCTTTATTTTTTTCTTTTATTGGAAAAATCCATTCCTTCTGCATCATAACTCCTGTTACAGATAGTTCCTTGGATTCTTGTACTCTCCGTTGACACGAACCTCAAAGTGAAGGTGGGGACCTGTTGACATACCGGTACTTCCTGACAGAGAAATGGTCTGTCCTCTCGTTACAATATCACCGGTCTTAACTTTCAGCTGACTATTATGCGCATACAGAGTAACGATACCACCACCGTGGTCAATCATTACCATATATCCGTAGCTGTTGTTCCAGGCTGCTTTAATGACCTTTCCTGCATTTGCCGCAACGATTGCATTGCCTTTCGCCACACCGATATCCATACCCGTATGTAACTTCTTTACTTTTAAAATCGGATGAACTCGGTAACCGAACTCTGAGGTGACTCGTTTCGTGGACGGTGCCGGCCATGCAAGCACACCTCCGATGTAATCCCCGGTGCCCTGCAACCTTAAAATCTCAGCAACAAGAGCATTGGCTTCCGCGTTTACTGCGTCAATCTGTTTTTCCAGCGCCTTATTATCGCCGGCCACTTCCACCTTCAACTGGGAAATATCGCCTCTGCTGGTCTGAAGCTGGCCTTGCTTTGCGGCCTCTGTCTGCCTTTTAGAGGACAGCTTAACCTTAAGATCTTCCAATTGCTTTCTGTACTTATCGATTGATTTGTGTTGTTCCTCCAGCTGTTCCAACAAAGTAACGTCGTTGTCGAAGATTTTCTGAGCCATATCCAAGTTGGTCAGAAAATCCGTTATGCTCTCTGATCCCAAAAGAACTTCCAAAATGCCAACATCTCCATTTTTGTACATTGCACGAATCCGGTTGGCCATCTCATCGTTCTGCTGATTGATGTCGTCTTGCTTGGCTTTCAGCTGAGCTTCTACTTCCCCGATCTTCTTGTTGGTCTGTGCAATTTCGCTCTGCAGATCCCGGATTTCTCCTTCTGCGGCTTTTATGAGGCTGTCTAAACTCTTGATCTGGGAATTCAACTTGCCCTCTTCAGCTTTTCCGGCTTTCAATTGCTGCTGAAGTCGATTAATCTGCTTGTTCAATTCATCTAGCTTGTCCTGTTCATTGCCCGCAAAGCTCAGGCCTACACTGAACATTGAGAATAGCAATACTGCAACAAGACTGTAGCAAATCCAACCTTTTTTCCTCATTTCCTGAACCCCTTCCCCTTATGTGTCTAAAAATCTCCGCATTGAAATAATACTGCCAAAGGCCCCGATGCTGATACCGAGAGCCATAAATATCATAATCAGATTGACGATCAGGAAACGTTCCGGAACCATTGTAACGGAAAACATCAAAAACATATCCGTTCCGAAGAGTTCCATAACCTTGCTGTAAATTAAGCTCACTAATCCCACAGATACGGCTGCGGAAAGAAAGCCGATAAGCATTCCCTCCACCAGGAAGGGTCCTCTGATAAACCAGTTGTTGGCTCCCACGTATTTCATAATGTTGATTTCCCGCGCTCTGGCCAAAACTGTCAGCTTGATGGTGTTAGCTACCACAACCACGGACACCACTACAAGAGAGAGAATGATTACCAAAGCCCCTGTCCGGATATAGTTCGTGACCGAAAGCAGCTTGTCCACTGCGGTCTGGTAATACTTGATGTCTTCGATCCCTTCAAACTTCTTTGCCACTTCCACCACGCTGTCTGCCAGCGACAAATCGGAAACCTGCACCCTGATGGAATTGGGAAGGGGGTTCTCCGTGAATCCGTCCAATAGATAGCCCTTATCTCCCCATTTGGTCTTGTATTCCTTCATGGCGTCTTCCTTGGACAGGTACCAGGCTTTCGCCACCCCTTCCAAATCCGAAAGATCATGCACCATCTGCGTAGCCGCTACTTGATCTGTTTGATCCAAAAGGTAGATCTGGATGGTATCAAACTGCTTCTTCGCACTCTCCGTCACCATGTTGACATTGACGATAAGAATAAAGAAAAGTCCTAAAATCAAGAGCATGGCCGTTATGGAAAATAAGGATGCGAAGGACATGGCTCTATTCCTGAATATCTGTATAAATGCCTGCTTAATGGCATGTCCAATTCCTCTAATAAACATTGCTATCGAATACTCCTCCCGGCTTGCATAGGAAGCTATGGGCTTCTTCATCCTCGTAATAACCGTACGTACCGCCCCTGTCATCTCGGACGATTTTACCCTTATCTATGGCTATTACGCGCTTTCCCATTCGATCTACGATGTCCTTGGCGTGGGTAACCATGAGAATCGTGGTTCCCCTTCGATTAATCTGGTCCAGCAGCTGCATGATTTCCCAGGCGGTGTCCGGGTCCAGGTTTCCCGTGGGTTCATCCGCAATGAGAACGGTGGGGTTATTGATTACCGCCCTTGCAATTGCAACTCTCTGTTGTTCTCCCGCCGAAAGTTCATGGGGATATTTTTTCGCTTTTGAACTGATGCCCATCAGGTTCAACACCTGGGGCACGTTGCGTCGTATCGTTCTCGAACTGATATGTAAAATCTCCATAGCAAAAGCGACATTTTCTTCAACGGTTTTATTGGGCAAAAGTCGGAAGTCCTGAAAGACGATACCGATGCTCCTGCGCAATTTAGGAGTCTGACGATTGGACAGCCGGGTCACTTCCATGCCATTAACATGAATTCTACCCTTGTCCTCGCATACTTCTTTTAAAATCAACTTAATAAAGGTGGATTTTCCGGCGCCGCTTGGGCCGACCAGAAAAACAAAATCACCCTTATCGATACTGACGGTCACATCTTCAATACCTATGTTACTACCGTACTTCTTTGTAACATCCTCAAACTTTATCATAAACAGGTCATTCCTTTGATTTATTCCACACTAAAAGAGCTTTGTTCCAAAATATTCCGCAACCTTACAAAATACACACTTTTTCTACATGTTTATTATAATATAAAACGACATTAGAGAGAACTGAAATTGTATTACAAGTATATTACATTATGGCAACTTCACATCTAGTAAGTCTCCTATCAGACCATTCATTGACTTTTTTATCCTGGTTTTGGAAGAAGTAAAATCATATGGGAACCTGCAACTATACTCAGCGCTATATATAATTTCCGGTTCGAGCATGGGAAGATAGTGCGGCTTCTTCAGCTTCAGGTAGTTTAACAGCTCTCTGCGGCTGACCCCTCCGTTCATCTTGTTGATCAAATAAAGAATGGGCAACCCGGATGTACGCAGAGCGCAGAGGAATTTATGACCTGCTAGCATCCTGGATGGCAGGGGATCAATGACCACCAGAACCCGATCCATATCCCAGAGCAGCCTCCAGAGGTCTTCCTCCTGCATGCTTCCGATTTTACATAGAATCATATCACCTGCCGTATGGTTTGCCATTCGGATCATTTTCAGCAGGTCTAAGGTGATCCCGTACTCCGGTGGAGACTTTAGGACCCAGTTCACTTCATTCAGCAAATTGTTCCTGCAGCGAATGCTCCTGTCCCCTGCAACCGATTGGAAGAAAGGAAAATAATCCCTCCCGGCAAAGTGCTTGTCCATGGCAAGCACGTCATAAAGCCCTTCTCCACCCAGTTCCAGAAGAGCAGGGGAATACTCTCCCGTCTCAGCGAGAGCTCCTGCTAAGCATGTGGACACAAAACCGGCACCCACTCCAGGCACCAGTCCAACCACGCCAATTTTCATCCTGTCGAATCGGACGTCCAAACACTCACCTCCTCA
>JBAYOC010000106.1:0-5029 GCA_041678465.1 Anaerovoracaceae bacterium
ACCAAAGCTATTCATTAGAGCCATTCCAAGAAAACCCAATATAAACCAAGGGAATATTGACGTCATATTAAGTTTTATAGGTTTATTTCCAATATTAGTTGTAGAAATTGCTTTTTTCTTAAGTCTTATATTTATATATGTGAAAGCTACAACTGTTGGAATAATCGCAAGCGTCCTTGTCAGTTTAACCATAACCGCAAAATCACCTGCCGCTTCGCTGAAAGCATATCCTGCAGCTACAACGCTGGAAGTATCATTGACTGCCGTTCCTGCCCAAAGACCATAGGAGACATCGGAAAGTCCCATTAAATGTCCCAAGAAGGGAAAAAGTACGATCATCGCCATATCGAATAAAAATGTGGCCGACATAGCATAGGCAATATCTCTGTCTTCAGCATCAATGACAGGCGCTATGGATGCTATTGCCGAACCTCCGCATATTCCTGTGCCCGCGGAAATCAAGTTCGACAACTTCCAATTTAAGTTTAGAGCTTTTCCAACAAAGTATCCACCGCCGAAGCAAGTTAGCAGTGTAAATACCATAACAATCAGCGACATACTTCCCACATGCATAATTGTGGCGATATTAAGGCTGGCGCCCAAAAGAATAATGGCAAACTTCAAAATCTTTTTTGAAGTAAATTTTATTCCGGGAGCTAATACTTTATTTGGTTTATAGGTAGAATTAATTATCATACCTATAAATAAAGCTATTACTGACGCGCTGATCAGATGAATTGGCAGAATACCCGCTATCCTATTCGCAATAAATGCTATTATTAATGATATAACCAAGCCGGGAAAATAACTTACATATTTTTTCAAAATAATCTCTCCTTATTTCTTTATTGTACTTGATTATAGCACCACATTGAGATAACATAAAGTAATCGTTTGGAATGAGTTAATAAAAATAAATTATGGAGAGCGCAATGGATACAAAGCTACAAACCTTTCTGATACTTTGCCGTTTGATGAACTATAGGCTGACTGCGGAAGCACTGCATCTTACACAGCCTGCCGTGACAAAGCAGATACAAGCCCTCGAGCAGTTATACAATACTAAGCTTTTCAACTATGATGGCAGAAAACTTCAAAAAACTAGTGACTGCATTATTCTTGAACAATATGCCCAAAGCCTTCAATATAATTATGAAGAAATAAAAAAAGCGCTGAAGGACGATCCTGAAATATTCATCAGGATAGGAGCCACAAAAACCATCGGAGATTATGTTATTGGGAAATCAGTTACAAAATACCTTTCGAATCCCAATCACAATTTATCGCTTATAGTTGATAACACTGAAAGGCTGCTGCATATGCTGGATTCTTCAGAAATTGATTTTGCAATTGTAGAGGGATTATTCAATAAGAATAAATATGATTTCCAGCTGTTAAAAAGAGAGCAGCTTATTGGTATTTGTCCTAATAGCCATAAATTTGCCGGTCGTACTTTATCAATAAATGAAATTGTAACTGAGCCGATTATAGTGCGTGAAGCGGGATCCGGAACTAGAGATATTTTGGAGCACGAGCTAAAAAACTTGGGATACGAGCTCAATATGTTTCGCAAAATCAGATATATCAGTAGTTTTAAGCTAATTCGTGAGCTGGTTTCGCAAAATCTTGGAATTAGCTTTGTATATAGCTCTGTAATAGATTCGGATAATTCTTTTGCAACATTCAGGATTGAAAATTTTAATCACGATCATGAATTCAATATAATCTATCTGAAAAATACAAGTGCAAAAAAATATGTTGAGCTATTTGTAAACTAAATAAAGATAATTTTATATAATATCAGCTATCGGCTTACTATTTTCTCTAAATATAGTTATAATAGATTAATATGGAAATGAGAGATATCATGAGTCTGCGAAGGGAGGAAACCGTAAATGGCATTGAAAAAAGTGTTAGTGTTAGGTGTTGGAGCGCAAGGCTCCGCGGCAACTCAAAGATTGGATGAAGATCCGCAAGTGTCAGAAATCATATGTGCCGACCGCAGCCTGACTACTGTAGAAAGCCTGGTAAAACACCTTACAAAAGCAAAGGGAATTCGAGTTGGAGCAGCCGACAAAGATAGCATTGTTGAAGCGGCCCGAGGAGCTGACCTGATACTAAATGCTCTTCCTCTGGAGTGGACAAAGAATGTTCTGGACGCAGCCTTAGAAGTAGGGGCAAACTACCAGGACTATGCAGCAACCACAGCTTTACACGAAGATTGGGTCGAAAGTATTCGTATTCTATATGACGAATATGGTCCGAAGTTTGAGGCAATCGGGAAAACTGCCCTCATTGGAACAGGCTCTGCGCCCGGACTTATTTGTGCAGCAACCAGAGACGCCATGCGCTATTTGGATACCTGTGATACCATCTACAATATCGTATGGGAAGGGGTAGATGTAAAACGCTTCCTGCCCTTCTGGTGGTCACCGGTTACAGCCCTCCACGATATGAGCGAAGAAGCCTACGCAGTCATTGATGGCAATCTGGTACGAACGCCGGCCTTTGGACTCCCTATCAGGAGAAAATATAGCTACATGGACAAAGAGATTACCTTCGTGGAACATTGCCACGATGAGCCTGTCCACTATCACTTTAACAGAGAAAAGTTTTTCAAAGGCGTAAATAATGTATACTTTAAATACGCAGGAGCCGGTATTGACTTCTCGCTGCCATTATACAGAGCCGGCCTTCTTTCCCACGAGAAGGAAATGATAAATGGAGTTGAAATTGCGCCCTTTGATGTAGTTTACGCCCATGTACCACCTGCACCAAGGACCAAGGAGGAAATCAAAGAAATTATCGACGAAGGATTGATATCCGACTCCGGTTGCATGGCCATTGAAGCATATGGTACGAAAGATGGCAAAAATATTCTTGTGGAAACTCATGTAAGCGCACCGGGGCTGGTTGAATCCTTTGAAAAAGCGGGTATTTCTGCTGAAATGTATCTCACAGGACAAGGGGGATATCTGTTCACTAAGATGCTCCTAAACGACAAGTTCGATCAAAGAGGGCTGATCTCATCTGACATGCTGACCTTTGAGCAGGTAGACTGCTATTTTGATTATGCGAAAGAGTTGGATATAACGCTTAGCACAACCGTAAAAGAAATATGATTTTATAAAAAAACCTGCCATTATCCGGCAGGTTTTTTATCCTTTACCTATAGGATATTAAGCCCTCCATATATGCCATAGGCTATTATTCTGGCCTCTTGCAAACACGTCTAGCCTGTTACCACCCCAGGATACAGCGGCGGGTTCTGAAGTGATCACGCCGCCTAGAGATTGCCAGCCGGTCCATCGGTTTCCGTTCCATGTTCTGAATAGCAACTGGTTTTGGCTTCCTCTGGAAAAGATCTCCAAGCGGTTTACCCCGGTAGAAGCAGCTGCAGAGCCGGAGGTGATCGAACCTCCGCCTAAATCTTCCCAGGAACTCCATCTCGTTTGGTCCCAATAAAGGTGCCATAAGCTCTGATTTTGTCCTCTGGCAAAGATATCGATGCGGTTCGGACCCCATGAAACGGCAGCCGGTGGTGAAGTCAGCACGCCTCCAAGGTCTTCCCAGCCACTCCACTGCCTACCATCCCAGTACTTGTGCCAAAGCGCATTATTCTGACCTCTTGCGAATACATCAAGACGGTTTGGCTGCCACGAGGCAACTGTGGGCGCCGAAGTCAGTACGCCACCGAGATCTTCCCAGCCGCTCCACTGTCTTCCATCCCAATAGATGTGCCAAAGGGACTGGTTTTGGCCCACAGCAAAAACATCGATGCGGCCTCGGCCCCATGAAACGGCAGCCGGTGCTGTGGTCAGCACGCCTCCAAGGTCTTCCCAGCCACTCCATTGCCTTCCATCCCAATATTTGTGCCAGAGTGCGTTATTTTGACCTCTTCCGAATACATCAAGACGGTTTGGCTGCCATGAGGCAACAGCAGGTGCAGAGGTAAGCACACCGCCCAAATCCTCCCAGTTGCTCCAGCCTGGTGTGGGCCCGGGAGAAGGTCCGGGTGCCGGGGTACCTCCAATGCTTCTGAGAGTGAACGAAATAATATCAGTGAATAGTTGGTTGATAAGATTATTTGGGACACCGTATCCCCTAAGAACGAGAACAAGCAAATTGAGATCTCTGCGCATATCATCAAGAATCTGAGCCGTTCTTCGCTCGATTGATCCCGAGTAGTTTCCTTCATTTCTTAGCACATAAGTAATAATGGTTATAAAGATCCAGCGTGTTATAGTCCTTTGTATTCCGTACCTTTGCAGTTTATCATAGTAGTCGCCATACTGCTGGTTTGCCGCTGCTAAAATCCGGTTTACATCCCGTGGTGCCTGGCCGATAAGTGTTGCAGTCTGAATAACGTCAGCAGCTTGCTCATCAAAATGATTTTCCATATTTGAACCTTCCTTTTCTAATAATTGATGTTGGCCTTTGCCTTACAAGAGCTTTTGATACGCAATAAATCCGTATCGTAAAAGTAAATTATTACAGTATATGCATGGTAATCGGGTATTGATAGGACCTTGCATTCTTTTGGAAAACAAGTATAGTTAAATTGTAGAAATATAGCGAAGGCGGGTAGGGTATGGAGTCTAATACAGTCGATGGAAAATTGGGTGTTTCCCAAGATGCTCTTTTCTCTTTGCTTAATCTTTTTCCGATTCCAATGGAGGCCTTTTCTCCCGATGGCGTTTGCTTATTTATGAACAAGGAATTCATAGAGTTTTTTCGTATCCAAAATCCTCTCGATATCATGGGAAAGTTCAACGTTTTTCATGACTCCTCTATCATGCAAAGGCTTGGATTGACAGACTACATAAAGCGAGTGTTTTCCGGAGAAATTCTATCCGTTTGCGATGTAAAGGTGCCCTTTGAGGGGCAGGAGATGTATCAGGACATTACCAGCTTTCCCCTATTGCATCCGGACGGAACAGTGGCCTATGTTATTACGGTGTTCATAACAAAGCGCGCCTATCAGTGGAGACTGGACACCATCAGGGCTAAGGAATATATTGACACCCAC
>JBAYOC010000107.1:0-5018 GCA_041678465.1 Anaerovoracaceae bacterium
TTACAATAGACAGTCCCAATCCCGTGCCCCCCGTCTGTTTGGAATGGCTTTTATCTACACGATAAAACCGTTCAAAGATCCTGTCGTGATGCTCTCCCGGGATTCCGATCCCCGTATCCTCTACGGAAAGAAGTGTTCCTTCACTCTCTTCAGAAATCCGAATACTTACCCTGCCATTCTCCCGGTTGTACTTGATTGCATTATCACAAAGGTTGGTGATAAGCTCCTCAAGAAGCGTCTCCACTCCCATAACTGTCTCGCCGCCACCCTGCACTTCTACCTTAATATTCTTTAGTGCAGCCAAGGGCGCAAGCTTTTCCTTTACTTTGTGAACTAACGATGTCATATCCACTTCTGTCATAGCAAATGGAACATTTTGCTCATCCAACTGCGACAAGCGTATGATATCCTCCACCAGGGTGATCAGCCCGGCAGATTCATTATAAATTTTCCCGGCAAATGCACCTATGTCCTCTTGCTCCACCATCCCGTTCTTCATAAGCTCTGCATAACCGGAAATGGCTGTAAGAGGTGTTTTCAATTCGTGTGAGACATTGGCTGTAAACTCTCTGCGAATTTGCTCCGCCTTCTGCTGCTCTGTAACATCTAAAATCAGTAAAATAGCACCTTTCGCTTTGCCTTCCTCGATGGTGGGAGTCGCTCTGATCTGGTACTGCCTCTCACCTTCCGCAAAGAGCTCTTCTGTCGCGCCTCCCGTCAACGCGGTGTTGACCATTCTCTGCAGTGAAAGGCTGCGGTTTAGAACAGAAAGGTGTGTACCTTCTCTTCCTCTTTGTGATTCGAACTCCTGCTGCCCCGCTTCTCTTCCCAGAAAACGCAGCGCACTTTCATTTACGGACAGAATATTCCCCATGTCATCCATTACCACCAAACCCTCTGCCAATTTTCCTGTAATCTCTTCAAACTCTCGTTTTTTGTACTGCAATTCTTTGATCTGATTCTCTATGGAGTCATTCTGGTGGTGAATACGAATCAGCAAGGGGGCAAGTTCATCATAGACTTCATTATCTATAGGATTTTCCAGATCGATTTCGTTAATAGGTCTTACGATGAGCCTGGTCAGATACCTGGCGAAGATCACTGCGATACATAGGATTACAAAGATGATCCCCAGCATCGTCGGCGCACTGCTGGCCAATGCCGCTGGTATGCTGTCCGTGGTGCTGGCCACTCGAAGAATATTGCCATCATCCAATCTCAGGGCAAAATAGTAGGTATAGCTGCCCACTGTTTCCGATAGGCGAACATCGTGACCTCTTCCCGAGGCAATTGCTTCCTCCACCTCAGGCCGGTTGCCGTGGTTTTCCATTGTCTCCGCCTCTGCCCTGTTATCAAAAAGGACCTCTCCCGCAGAGTCGATAAGCGTGATCCTGGATTCCCTATCAGCTCCTTTTATTTGAGTGAGATAGTCTACACCTTTTTCAGACACGCCTGTCTGCAGATATAATGCCTGGTTGCTCAGCTCCCTGTCCATGTCTTCCGTGAGCTGCTGGTACATGATCAGCGAAAGGGCGGTAACGGTAAGAACTACCGTCAAAATTGCCACCAACGACATGCTGATAAAGATTCGTTTTCTCATCTTTTTGCCTCTATCCTGTAACCGATACCTCTAACGGTCTCAATCATATCCCCGTAAGCGCCAAGCTTTGTCCGCAGACTGCTGACGTGTACATCTACCGTGCGGGTTTCTCCTCCATAATCATAGCCCCAGATCGCTTCTAAGATCTTGTCCCGGGATAGCACAATCCCTATATTATCCATCATATAGTGGAGGAGCTCAAACTCTTTCAATGTGAGAATGACCTCAGCTCCACCCGCAGCAACTCTGTGACTTCTGAGATCCAATTCAACCTCGCCGATGCAAATTTCCTCTTTCTGCCCTTTCGGCGAATACCTGCGAAGCACAGCCTTGACCCTGGACAGAAGCTCCATGACTCCAAAGGGTTTTGTAATATAGTCATCGGCCCCTAAATCCAGCCCTTGCACCTTGTCGTATTCGGCGCTCTTTGCTGTGAGCATGATAACAGGGATATCCTGGGTGTCTTTCTGCTTCTTCAGACGGGACAATATGGATATTCCGTCTTCTCCCGGCAACATGATGTCCAGCAAAACCAAAGTAGGCTTGCGGACTGCCATCTCTCGCATAAAAGTCTCTCCGTCGGCAAACCCTGCCGCCTCAAACCCGCCTGTCCGAAGTGCGTATACCACCAAATCTCTGATGTTGTCTTCATCTTCTACACAGTAAATCATATCCCGTCAACCTTTCCATTTTTACTATACCTGTACCAAACCCTTTATTTATTTCGGGGCCCCCGCAAAGCAAAGCTTGCTCCGACGACATGTCTGCCTGTAATAGAAAACTTCACCCATTCCGCAATATTTGTAGCGTGGTCCCCGATTCTCTCAAGGTACTTAGCGATCATCAAAAGATCCATGGCCTGCCCTCCGTTATCAGGATTCTGGAGAATCATTTGAAATAAATCATCCTTTACTATAACGAAAAGACCATCCACGATATCATCTGCCGCGATGACGGATTCCACCAGATCCAGATCCTTGCGAACGAAAGCATCGATACTGCCGGAAACCATTTTGATGGTTTCTTTCGCCATCTGGGGAATGGTCTCAAGTTTCTTAATGAATGGACCTTCGGACAGGTAGACGGCAATTTCAGAAATATCTGCAGCCTGGTCGCCGATGCGTTCCATATCCGTGATCATCTTCAACGCTGCGGATATAAGGCGCAAATCCTTGGCTACAGGCTGCTGCTGAAGTAGCAGCTTTAAGCAGAGGCTTTCGATTTCCTTTTCTTTTTCATCGACCTCCCGATCTCCTTGCATGACCTGCTTTGCCAGGTCTTTATCCTGCTCTATCAGAGCCTTGATCGCGTTGTTGATGGAGGTTTCAATCAAGGATCCCATCATGATCAGCTCAGTATTTAGCTGATCCAACTGTATATCAAACCGATTGCGCATCATCCAAACCTCCCTGTAATATAGTCCTCTGTTCTCTTGTCTTTTGGTATTGAGAATAAGCTCTCTGTATCTCCAAACTCCACCACTTCGCCCAAAAGGAAGAAGGCTGTATTGTCGGAAACCCTGGCAGCTTGCTGCATGTTATGGGTTACTATAATAATAGTATAGTCTTCTTTCAATTCCAGTACAAGGTCTTCGATCTTTGCTGTGGATATGGGATCCAGAGCACTTGTAGGCTCATCCATTAAAAGCACTTCCGGCTCCACAGCCAGTGCGCGAGCAATGCAGACCCTCTGCTGCTGACCGCCGGATATGCTGAGTGCACTCTTTTTGAGCCGGTCCTTTACTTCATCCCAAATAGCGGCATTTCGCAGAGACCTCTCTACGATTTCATCCAACTTCACCTTGGAGTGGATCCCGTGAGTCCTGGGGCCATAGGCAATATTGTCATAGATACTCATGGGAAAGGGATTCGGTCTCTGAAACACCATGCCTACCCGTTTGCGAAGCAGGTTTACGTCTGTACCCTTATATATATCCTCCCCGTCCAGCAGGACTTCCCCTGTGATCCGGCAACCTTCCACAAGGTCATTCATCCGGTTGAGAGTTTTTAGAAATGTGGATTTGCCACAGCCTGAAGGGCCGATGAATGCGGTGATCTCCCTTTCAGGAATGACCATATTGACCTTTGTCAGTGCCTGAAAATCACCGTAAAATAAATCTAAATTCTTTATCTTAACTTTTTCTTTGTTCATGCTTTTGTCACCTTCTTTGCAATTGCTGCGGAGAGTGTATTAATCAGTAGTACGATTGCCAGCAAGACCACTGCTGTGGCGTAGGCCTGGTCCGTATTAAAACCTTCGCTTGACAGCAGATACATGTGGACGGAGAGTGTACGGGTGGAAGAAAAAACAGTTTCCGGTATCCGTGCAACGGTTCCCGCTGTGTAAATCAGCGCAGCGGTCTCTCCTACTATGCGACCGATGGCTAAAATGACACCTGCCAGTATTCCCGGTACCGCGGAAGGAAGAACGATTTTACCCACCGTCCGCAGTCTGCCTGCGCCGATACCAAAGCTGGCTTCCCGATAACTGTCAGGCACAGCCCTCAACGCTTCTTCTGATGTTCTCATAACCAGCGGAAGGATCATGATGGACAAGGTAGCACTGCCGGCGATGAGGGAGTAACCCAATCCCAAATATGTCACGAAGAACAACATCCCGAAAAGGCCGTACACGATGGATGGAATCCCGGCCAGGGTTTCCGTGGTCAGGCGGATGGCTTCTACCAGCTTATTTCCCCTCTTGGCATACTCTACTAGATAAATTGCAGTAAAAATCCCGAAAGGAACCGCAATCAATAGGGACAGAGTGGTCATGACTATCGTATTGATGATAGCCGGGAACATGGAAACATTATCAGACGTATATTTTAAGGCAAAAAGAGAGGGTGTGAGGTAGGGAACACCTTTTACTAAAATATATCCGATGAGGAAAAAGAGCACTCCTAAAGTAATGGCCGTAGCCGCATATACAAGAGCTCTCAACATAATAGATGACATCTTTCCACTCATAGACTCGTCCTCCTTTTCAAGAAGGAGAAGGTCAGGTTGATGATCAAAATGAACACAAAGAGAACCACACCTGTAGCGATGAGGGCGCCTCTGTGCAACTCTGCCGCATAACCCATTTCGATTACGATGTTGGCCGTCATGGTCCGAACCCCTTTCAGGATGCCCACAGGCATTCGCGGCTGGTTTCCTGCAACCATGATTACAGCCATTGTCTCTCCGATAGCCCGCCCTACTCCTAAAACCACAGCAGCCACTACTCCTGATTTGGCAGCGGGAAGTACAGTGGCGAATACGGCTCTTTCATGGGTAGCTCCCAGAGCCAGGGATCCTTCATAATAATGGTCCGGCACTGCCCGTATGGCCGATTCACTGACACCGATTATGGTAGGCAGAATCATGACGCCCAGCAGGAGGGAACCGGTGAGCATGCTGTTTCCGTTGCCCCCGAA
>JBAYOC010000108.1:0-4969 GCA_041678465.1 Anaerovoracaceae bacterium
ATCGCGAAAAACTCATTCGCGATTTTATTCCCAAAGAGTATTGGACAATATCTGCCCTTCTGGAGAAGATGCACGATGGGGAGAAGAAGGACAATAAAAAAAAGCAATTTACAGCAAAGCTCGCTGAATTCAAAGGAAAAAAACTGACCATAGATAATAAAGAGAAATCCGACCAGGCGATTTCAGCTCTTGATAAGAATGGCTATGTGGTGAAAAACGTAGAAGAAAAGGAGCGGATAAAGAAACCTTTTCCACCCTTTACAACCAGCAGTATGCAGCAGGAAGCCTCTAACAAGCTAGGTTTTTATACGAAAAAGACCATGTTGATCGCTCAACAATTATACGAGGGCGTGGAAATAAAAGGCCATGGCACTGTAGGTCTCGTATCTTACATCAGAACCGACTCCGTGAGAATCAACAACGAAGCTCATAATGCAGCGCTTGAATATATACGCGAAAAGTACTCGGACGAATTTGTGGGTAATCATGTCTTTACAAACAAAAAGAAAGACGTTCAGGACGCCCATGAAGCTATAAGGCCTGTCAATATCAACATTCATCCGGATGACATCAAGGGGACTGTGACCAAGGATCAATACGGACTTTACAAACTAATCTGGTCTCGTTTCCTGGCCAGCCGGATGACGTCTGCAGTATTTGATGTAGTATCGGCAGAAATAGAAAACGGCGACTACACCTTTAGGGCTACAGGCAGCCGTATGAAGTTTGAAGGATATTTGCATATCTACAACAATACAAATGAAGAAGATGAAGACAAGATGTTGCCGGTTTTGGAGGTGGGTGAAAAGCTTTCTCTCGTAGACTTGACAGGAGATCAGAACTTCACACAACCCCCTTCCCGTTTTTCAGAGGCGTCCCTTGTAAGGGATCTGGAAGAAAAAAATATTGGACGGCCCAGTACTTATGCACCGATTACTGCTACTCTGATTGATCGTAAATACATCAACAGAGAGAAGAAAAGTCTGGTTCCAACAGATCTGGGTTTTCTGGTGACGGAGCTCATGGAACAGTATTTTCCTGAAATTGCGGATACCAGCTTTACAGCGGATATGGAGGATAAACTGGACAGCGTAGAAGTGGAGCATACGGACTGGACCTTGATCATCAAAGAGTTTTATGACATTCTCAGCAAGGAGCTGGAAATTGCAGACAGGGATATAGAACGTATCAAATTGGAAGATGAGGTCACGGATGAGGTTTGTGAGCTCTGCGGAAAACCCATGGTAGTAAAACATGGACGGTTTGGTGAATTCCTTGCATGCAGCGGCTATCCGGATTGTAAAAACACAAAGGCAAAGATGAATAAAATCGATGTTAAATGTCCACGCTGTGGGAAGGATATTGTGTCCAGAAAGAGCAAGACCGGAAAGCTCTTCTTCGGATGCAGCGGCTATCCGGAATGCAACCAATTATTCTGGAATAAACCTGTAAATCAAAAGTGCCCGAAATGTAATTCCCTGCTTACAGAAAAGAAAACAAAAACGACGAATTATGTTTGTTCCAATGGGGAATGTGGGTACAAAGAATAGTAAATACACAAAATATTTTATATAAAATCTAATGACATCCGGAGGTACAAATGGGATATTTTCATGCAACGACAATTGTAGCAGTAAAACGTGATAACGGAGATGTTTGCATTGGTGGGGACGGCCAAGTAACAATGGGCGAAACAGCAATAATGAAGCACTCTGCTAAGAAAGTAAGAAAGATATATAAGAATTCGGTAGTAACAGGCTTTGCCGGCTCAGTAGCAGATGCATTCACCTTAACTGAGAAGTTTGAAAAAAAGCTTGAAGAGCACGGTGGCAATTTGAAAAGAGCTGCGGTAGCCTTGGCACAAAGCTGGAGAACAGACAGGGCTATGCGTAATCTGGAGGCTTTGATGCTGGCAGCAGACAAAGAAACCTTGCTGTTGATTTCCGGCAACGGAGAAGTGATAGAGCCCGATGAGAATTTCGTGGCCATTGGTTCAGGCGGAAACTATGCTTATGCAGCGGCAAATGCACTTTACAATCACACGGATTTGAGTGCAGAGGAAGTCGTCAGAGAGGCTCTTTCCATTGCTGCTTCTATTTGTGTGTATACAAACGACCACATATCGGTAGAGAAGCTGTAGCAGCCCGCTTTCATCAAATTAACAGGAGGTAGAGATTTGGGAACCTTATATTCTATGACACCAAGAGAAATCGTTCAGGAATTGGACAAATATATCATCGGCCAGGATAGCGCAAAGAGATCAGTAGCCATCGCCCTTCGAAACCGTTATCGCAGGAGCCAGCTACCAGACGAGATGAGAGAAGAGATATCACCTAAAAATATACTCATGATGGGACCCACCGGAGTGGGAAAGACAGAGATTGCCAGAAGGCTGGCAAAGCTCATGGACGCGCCCTTCGTCAAAGTAGAAGCGACGAAATTCACCGAGGTGGGTTATGTCGGTCGCGATGTAGACTCCATGATACGGGATCTCGTTGAAGCAGCGATCCGAATCACAAAGCAGAATCACTTACAGAATAAGTACTCTATTGCGGACGAAATAACGGAAGAAAAAATCATAGAAGCTATCATACCGGGAAAGAAGAAACACGCCCAGAGCAGTGGCGGTGTCAGAGGCCCGTTTGATTTCATACTGGGAGGCGGCTTCCAGGCCAATCAACAACAGCAACCGCCTAAAGAAGCAGATCTTGACGAGAGCAAGGGAGAAACAGAGCTAGCCAGGGAGCAGGTACGTCAACAGCTGCGGGATGGGCTATTGGAGGATCAATTTATAGAAGTAGACATTGCCGAAGCACCAAAAGGAAATAATCTGGACTTGGGCAATGAAGAAATGAGCATCGCTATAGGTAACATTTTTGGCAACATGGCACCTCAGAAGAAGAAAAAGAAGAAACTTACGGTTCGTGATGCACGGAAAATTCTCCGGGAGCAGGAAGCCCAGAACCTCATAGATATGGACCAGGTCACAGCGGAAGCTCTGGAAAGTGCTGAGCAAAACGGCATTATATTTATTGACGAAATCGATAAAATTGCATCTAACTCCGGTTTTAAATCCGGTGCAGATGTGTCCAGGGAAGGGGTACAACGCGACATTCTGCCTATCGTAGAGGGCAGTGTAGTAAAGACGAAGTATGGCCCCGTTAAGACAGACCATATGCTCTTCATCGGGGCAGGTGCCTTCCACACTGCGAAGCCCACCGATTTGATTCCTGAGCTTCAAGGCAGGTTTCCCATAAGGGTAGAGTTGGAGAACTTAACAAAGGAAGACTTCGTGATGATCCTAACTGTACCGGAGAATGCGCTACTCAAACAGCACAAGATGCTTCTTGAAACGGAAGGCACGAAGGTGGAGTTTACAGAAGATGCTATTGATGAGATTGCAACTATGGCATATCTCACCAACGAGCAGACGGAAAACATTGGTGCCAGGCGGCTTCACACAGTTATGGAAAAGTTATTAGAAGAAATATCTTTTAATATACCCGATACACCGGAACCGGAAATCATTATTGATGAAGAATATGTCAAGGAAAGATTCATGGACCGCATACAGGCAGATAACATAGATAGATTTATTTTATAATGACAAAATATTAATAGATATTAATATTTTGAAAATTATAATAATTATCTATCCCATTGTCGAAACTTAGTGTATAATAAGTATATTAATAACAGCAGACGGAGGTATGTGACATCATGGCGATGGATTTGCTTGACAAGATTAGAAAGATGAATTGGGTTCTACAGGAAAGTACCTCAGGAGTATTTTCTTTCAATGACCTTTGCGCAATTCTCAGTGAATTGGAAGATGCAAATGTCTATGTGGTAAACAAACGAGGCAAGGTTTTAGGTGTTCATTATAAGATTGAATCAGAGAGTGCTGCTATCGTTGATCCTGAGACCGGTATTGAAAAATTTCCCTCTGAATACAGCGACGCATTGCTTAAGGTGTCAGAGACCATGGTCAATGTGACCCACGAGCAAGCATTGGAAATTTTCAAATACGAGTATGACACCTTTGAAAAATACTATCTGATCGTTCCTATAGTGAGCGGTGGTCAGCGCCTGGGTACACTTGTGGCTACCAGGTATTTGCCCCGGTTTTCCGCTGAGGATGTGATCATGGGCGAGTACGGGGCTACCATTATCGGGTTGGAAATCCTTCGAAAGAAGACCATGGAGCAGGAAGAGGAACTGCGCAAAACTGCCGTCGTACAAATGGCAATCGCTACGCTTTCCTACTCCGAGATAGAGGCTGTACGCCAGATATTCAAGGAGCTTAAGGGCACGGAAGGTTTATTGGTGGCCAGCAAAATCGCAGATCGTTCCGGGATTACCAGATCTGTCATCGTCAATGCCCTCAGAAAATTGGAAAGCGCAAGCGTTATTGAGACGAGATCCCTGGGTATGAAGGGAACTCATATCAAAATTCTCAACAATAAATTCAAAAATGAGTTGGAGAAATCCAGCGATTGATACGCCCTTTATGCACCCATCAACCCCTGCCGACATATAATGGTACGACGGGGGTTTTTTTATGTGGCGCCAGGATAGAGGACAACAGAAAAAGAAAAAGTGGTTCCTACTTCTGCTTGCTTGCGCAGTGTTGATGGGTTATGGACTTTTTTTTACTGAGCGGATTGTGAAGCCGGCCATCTCCTCTATAGGCGAGCTCAAAGCAAAATCGATGATGATGCAAATCGTCAATGAGGTGGTGCGAGAAAAATATGAATCCGGTAGCAATTTCGGTGACTTGCTGGATATAAGAACTGATGAAGCGGGTAAGATCACATTAGTTCAAGCTAACTCATCGGCTATGAACCTGCTTTCTTATGATCTCGCCTGGGAAATCCAGCAGAGGCTGAAGAGTATCGGTGAGGAGAAGGTGAAGATACCTATCGGAAGTGTTCTGGGCAATCAAATCCTCTCTCAGACAGGTCCGTCA
>JBAYOC010000109.1:0-4966 GCA_041678465.1 Anaerovoracaceae bacterium
GAAGGGGGCATCCTGCAAGGTGAATAAAGAAGGTACCGGTTTCGAAGAATGGATGAAAAGCTATCGTGAAAGATTGATGCAGCTGTGGGAAAGTTTGAATGTACAGCTCAGGAGATGGACTTCTGAGGAGGAGCTCTATTACATAGGAGGAAGTGATGCCCTTCCGGCGCCTTTATCTCCGGAAGAGGAGAAGGAACTGCTCGGTCAACTGATTCTTCCCGGTGAAGAAAATGTCGACGAGGAGCGACTGCAGAAATGCAAAGCAGTAAAGACTATTTTAATCGAACGAAACCTCCGTTTGGTGGTATACATTGCAAAGAAGTTCGAAAATGCGGGAATTAATGTGGAGGATCTGATCTCTATTGGCACCATCGGCCTGATAAAGGCTGTGAATACCTTCAACCCGGAAAAGAACATTAAACTGGCCACTTATGCGTCCCGCTGCATAGAGAATGAGATTTTAATGTACCTTCGGCGAAATAGTCGAACCAGATCAGAAGTTTCCTTTGATGAACCCCTCAATGTGGACTGGGACGGAAATGAGCTCTTGCTGTCGGATATTCTGGGAACGGAGAGCGACATCGTCTACAACCACATTGAAGAGGAGGTAAACCGCAACTTGCTGGGCTACGCCATGAAGAAACTGAGTTTGCGGGAAAAGCAGATTATGGAGATGCGCTTCGGACTGGTGAGCGGACGGGAAATGACGCAAAAGGAAGTTGCGGATCGCATGGGAATTTCACAATCCTACATATCAAGATTGGAGAAAAAGATCATTATGCGTCTGCAAAAAGAGATACGCAAGTTAGGTTAATACACATTTCGACAGTATGAAAAGGGATGGCGCTGTACATAAATAATAAGGAGGCAACTTGTTTTGCTAAGGGGGGCAAACAGGGAAGCGGGGATCTTTGCAATGGCAGCGAAAGTAGAAATCTGTGGCGTAAACACATCCAAATTACCCGTATACAAAGACGTACAAATGAAGGAGATGATTGAGAAAATAAAACAGGGAGACAAGGAAACGAGAGATGAATTTATCAGGGGGAACTTGAGACTGGTGCTTTCCGTGATTCAAAGATTCAACAACCGGGGTGAGAATCCGGACGATCTGTTTCAGGTAGGCTGTATCGGTCTGATCAAGGCTCTTGACAATTTTGACACCTCTCATAACGTGAAATTCAGTACCTATGCAGTACCTATGATTATTGGAGAAATAAGACGGTATTTGCGTGACAACAATGCAATTCGAGTCAGCCGATCGCTGCGGGACTTGGCCTATAAGGCTTTGCAGACTAAGGAGAGATTGATGAGGCAAAGTCAGCGGGAGCCTACTATCTCAGAGATCGCAAAGGATTTGGATATTTCCGTAGAGGAAGTGGTACTGGCTTTGGATTCCATTCAGGATCCCATCTCACTTTTTGAACCTATTTTCCATGATGACGGGGACGCGCTTTACGTGATGGATCAGGTGAAGGACACAGTCAACACCGATGAAAAGTGGATGGATAATATATCACTTTCGGAAGCTATGAACAAGCTACCGGACAGGGAAAAAAATATTTTAGCAATGCGCTTTTTTGAAGGCCGGACTCAGATGGAGGTGGCGGAAGAAATAGGGATAAGCCAAGCTCAGGTCAGCCGTTTGGAGAAAAACGCGCTGAAGTATATGCGGAAGTACGTTTAAAACGTTATTTCTAACAAATGCGCAAAAGTGACCCTCAAGTGAGCAAAAAATGGAGTTGTGTGTGGATTTCTTCCTTATTGTCCCACGATATCCACACACAACTCCATTTTTTGAACAGATAATATTAACTAACATCCTTTTATGGTGGATGATCCACACATAACTCCATATTTTGCACAAACAAAGTACAAATATTCGCATGAGTAACTAATTGAGAGGAGCGGTCGTTTACTATTCGAAAAACGACCGCTGCTCTTTATGTTTTTTCCAATAATACTCTTGTTTGATTATCTCTTAACATGGTATAAATAAGGTAGCTTAGTGCTACCTCTGATTCGAGAGGATTTAGTTGTGTTCATTACTTTTATTTGACGAAAGGAGTATTTGAGATGTGTGAGAAACCGAGGTTCTTTTTTTGTAAACATTGCGGCAATATGATTGAGATGATCAATAGTTCGGGAGCTGCGTTGGTTTGTTGCGGAGACCCCATGACAGAATTAGTTGCCAATACGGAGGATGCGGCTGTTGAGAAACACGTCCCCGTGGTAGAGATCGATGGAAATAAGGTTGTAGTTACAGTTGGAGACGTTATTCATCCAATGACACCGGAACATCACATTGCTTGGATTTATTTGGAGACGAGCCAGGGTAGACACAGAAAATGCCTTCCGGTAGATGGAGAACCTAAGACCTGTTTCCGCATTTGTGATGGGGAAGAGGTTATTGCAGCATATGAATACTGCAATCTGCACGGTCTTTGGAAAAAGGAAGTATAGGTTAGAATCCGTCGTACCGACAACATTAAGAAAAGAAATGAGAGGAATTGAGCTATGGAAAGATACGTATGCGGACCCTGTGGATATATTTACGATCCGGAAGTAGGAGATCCGGATAATGGCGTAGAGCCGGGAACTGCTTTTGCAGACATCCCCGAAGATTGGGTATGCCCTGTTTGCGGCGTTTCTAAGGACATGTTCGAGGTCGAATAATATATATAGCATATAATGCAGGAGGAAATACATGAGTATGTTTTGCTATCAGTGCCAGGAAACCGCTAAGGGGACCGGCTGTGAGGTAAGAGGTGTTTGCGGCAAGACGGAAGACGTTGCCAAGCTTCAGGATTTACTGATTTACACGTTGAAAGGCATATCGGTTATCGTCCAAAAAGGGAAATTGGATGTGGCTGATTTGCCGGCGGAAAGCCATGAGCTGCTGAAAAGTCTGTTCATGACCATTACTAATGCCAATTTTGATGCGGATGCCATTGAAGCGCAGATTAAGAAGTTGATTGGAATCAGAGATGATCTACGGAAGAAATCGTCGGTAGGGGAAGTCCACGATTCCGCTGTCTTTAACGTTGAGTCACGGGAAGAGATGCTTGAGAAGGCTTCTTCCGTTGGCGTTTTGGCTACCGAAAATGAGGACGTTCGTTCCCTGCGGGAGCTGGTGATTTACGGACTGAAGGGTATGGCTGCCTACGCAGAGCATGCTCTGAACATAGGAAAAGAAGATGCCGACATTTATGGTTTCATATATAAAGCATTGGCGGCCACACTGGATGATAACCTGTCTGCGGATGATCTGGTTGCTCTGGTTCTGGAGACCGGCAAATTTGGCGTTTCCGCCATGGCTTTGCTAGATGGTGCCAACACATCAAAGTATGGAACACCTCAGGTTACAGAAGTCAACATTGGCGTTCGTAAGAATCCTGCTATCCTCATTTCCGGCCACGACCTGGTAGATTTGGAGCAGCTGCTGGAGCAGACAAAGGGAACGGGAGTCGATGTGTATACACACAGCGAGATGCTTCCGGCTCATTATTATCCGTTCTTTAAGAAATATGACAATCTGGCCGGTAACTATGGTAATGCCTGGTGGAAGCAGATTGATGAGTTTGGTCCCTTCAACGGACCAATCCTATTTACCACCAACTGTATCGTGCCTCCGAGAAAAGACGAGATTCGCGACCGGATCTTTACCACCGGATCTTCGGGCTATCCCGGTTCCATACATATCTCTGCCGATGAGAACGGAAAGAAGGATTTCTCCGAGATTATCGAAATGGCCAAGAAACTGCCGGCACCGGAAGAAATCGAGAGTGGTTCTATCGTAGGCGGCTTTGCCCACGATCAGGTTTTCGCTGTTGCGGACAAGGTAGTGGATGCGGTCAAGTCCGGCGCCATCAAGAAGTTCTTCGTTATGGCGGGCTGCGATGGCAGAATGAAGTCAAGAGAATACTATACCGAGTTTGCAAAAGCACTGCCCGAAGATACTGTCATCCTTACCGCAGGCTGTGCGAAATACCGTTACAACAAGCTTGGCCTTGGTGACATCGGCGGCATTCCCAGAGTTCTGGATGCGGGACAGTGTAACGACTCCTATTCATTGGCTCTCATTGCAATGAAGCTTCAGGAGGTCTTTGAACTGGACGATATCAATAAGCTACCCATAGCATTCAATATCGCCTGGTATGAGCAGAAGGCAGTAATCGTGCTGTTGGCCCTGCTTTATCTCGGTGTGAAGAACATCCACCTTGGACCCACTCTCCCCGGTTTCTTGTCTCCCAACGTTGCAAAGGTGCTGGTTGAGACCTTCGGTATTGCGGGAATCGAAACAGTGGAAGATGATGTAAAGCTGTTTATGGCGTAAAAAAATACAACCACGGGGACAGACCCCGTGGGGGCAAAATCAGCCACAGGGACAGACCCCGTGGCTGATTTTTTTAAGAGCTTAGCGCTTTCCGCTGGCGCCCAGCACGCTTTTGATCTTGTGCTGTACCATGGCCTGTATGGCATCCCTGGCAGGGCCCAGATACTTTCTGGGATCAAAATCCTCGGGATGGTCAACTAAATAGCGGCGAATCTCCGCTGTCATGGCCAGTCTCAAGTCTGTATCGATATTCACCTTACATACGCCATATTTGGCTGCGGTGCGTATCATATCCTCGGGAACACCTTTAGCGCCGGGAATGTTTCCGCCGTATTTGTTGCAGAGGGCCACGAATTCCGGTAGCACAGTAGAGGCCCCGTGTAGAACCAAAGGGGTACTTGGCAAGAGCTTACTGATTTTCTCAAGACGTTCAAAATCAAGATAAGGATCGCCCTTAAACTTGTAAGCACCGTGGCTTGTGCCAATGGCAATAGCCAGAGAGTCCACTCCGGTCCGCTCCACAAACTCCGCCGCTTCGTCGGGATCTGTAAAGGTGGCAGAACGGACATCCACCTTGATATCGTCCTCTATGCCGGCAAGCTTGCCCAACTCCGCCTCGACTACAACGCC
>JBAYOC010000110.1:0-4945 GCA_041678465.1 Anaerovoracaceae bacterium
AATCTAGACCGTCTCTTCTCTACCTTTCCGAACACCATCCTCACAGCTTCAGGAACTGCGGTGGGGCTACCTGAAGGACAGATGGGAAACTCAGAAGTGGGTCACTTGAACATCGGCGCCGGTCGCGTGGTGTATCAGGATCTGACCCGCATTACACAAGAGATTGAAGACGGAGATTTCTATAACAACAGTGAACTGAATACCGCGATCGACCATGCCTTGTCCAGAGGCACCTCTTTGCATCTGATGGGCCTTCTTTCTGACGGAGGCGTTCACAGCCATCTATCTCATATCTTTGCACTGTTGAAATTGGCCAAGCAAAAGGGCCTTGACCGGGTATACGTCCACACCTTTTTAGACGGAAGAGATGTTCCTCCCCGCAGCGCAGGAATCTATCTGGATTGGCTGGATCATTTTATGCGGCAGCTGGGGATAGGAAGAATTGCATCCATATCCGGAAGGTATTATGCTATGGATCGGGATCGGCGTTGGGAGAGAATTCAGCTGGCTTACGATGCCCTGACGGAGGGCGTGGGAAGGTATGCTTCCACCGCTACTGAAGCCATGAAGCAGGCTTACCAGGTGGGAGAAAACGATGAATTTGTAAAACCAACTGTGATTACGAAGGACAATCGCCCTGTTGCAGTCGTACAGGATAACGATGCCATCATCTTTTTTAATTTCCGGCCAGACCGGGCGAGGCAGTTGACACGGTGCTTCGTGGATGACAGCTTTAACGGCTTTGAGAGAGAGAAGCGGCCTTCCGGGCTGTGCTATGTATGCATGACGCAATATGACGCGGAAATGCCTAATGTTTTAGTGGCTTTTCCTCCCCAATCTCTTAAAAATACATTTGGAGAATACGTTTCCGGCCTGGGCCTTCGTCAGCTGCGCATAGCTGAAACGGAGAAATATGCCCACGTGACCTTCTTCTTTAACGGCGGAGTAGAGGCACCCAACAGAGGAGAGGACAGACTGCTCATCCCCTCGCCCAAGGTGGCCACCTACGACTTAAAACCGGAAATGAGTGCTTACGAAGTGACTGAGCGTGTCATCGAGATGATTTATGAAAAGAAATACGATTTTATTATCCTAAATTTTGCCAATCCGGATATGGTAGGGCATACCGGGAATGTGGAGTCTACCGTGAAAGCAATCGAAACTCTGGATATCTGCGTGGACAGAATTGTCACCGCTCTGCAGAGCTCCGGCGGCCAATTGATCCTCACATCGGATCACGGCAACGCAGATTGCATGAAAAATGCAGATGGATCTGTGATAACGGCCCATTCAACCAATCCGGTGCCCTTTCTCGTAATGGCTGACAAACCGGTAGATCTTATGGAAGGCGGCATCCTCTCCGATGTGATTCCTACCCTCTTAGATCTTGCAGAAATTGAAAAGCCGGTGGAGATGACCGGCCACAGCCTAATCAAATAAAAGCCAGAGGGACAGACCCCGTGGGGGCATTTGCCCCCCACGGGGTCTGTCCCTCTGGCTGGTTTTAATTCTCTACGCCGATTCTGGCATTAACTCCGACATTGAAATAGTGCTTGATTTCCTTCATTTCCGTCACCAGATCAGCTCGATCCATGATCTCCTGCGGCGCATATCTGCCGGTCAGTATCACCTCTGTGCCTTCAGGCTTGAGATCTAGCACTGCTAACACATCTTCAACTTTAAGCATTTTGAAAAAAAGAGTCGTGTTGATTTCGTCGAATACTACCATATCGTAGTCCCCGGAGGATAAAACTTCCTTCATCTTGGAAAGACCTTTCTTTGCATTCTCTATATCCTCCGGGGATGGTTCTCCTCGGACAAAAGAAGGGGTGCCGAACTGCTCCATCTCTAGTTTTTCAAAGTATTCGGCAGCTTTCAATTCACTGTAATCCTGGCCTTTCATAAACTGACCGAAGAAAACCCGGTTCCCCGCACAGAGGCTTCTCAGCGTAATTCCCAATGCGGCCGTTGTCTTTCCTTTTCCGTTTCCCGTATAGACCTGGATATATCCTTTTTCGATTGCCATTTCTTTTCCTCCTTGTTATTGGGCGGACAGGCGTCCTCCCCTACAGATCGTATGTGAGCGGACGGGGCCGTCCTTCCTCACTTGCTGCATGAAGCCCCGCTGTCCATCCGGAGCTCCAGGCCCATTGCAAATTCCATCCTCCGCATTTCCCGTCAACATCTAGGACTTCTCCGGCAAAAAAGAGCCCTGGCACCAACCTGGATTCCAGGGTTTCCCCCCGAACCTCTTCGCTCTTGACTCCTCCCACCGTAACCTGGGCCTCTACCCAGCCCTTAGTTCCTTTCACGGCAACCTCCCGGCACTTAAGCAGTTTGGACAAGCGTAGCGATTGCCGGTCTGTCACCTGATGAATGAAAGCTTCACAGGGCACACCGGATAGTTCCAGATATAAGGGTATTAACTTGTCGTGGAGCAAGCCTTTCAAAAGGTGCTCTGCAGGGCGCCCTCCTATCTTTCTCCTTCTTTTTTCCAGCAGCTCCTGCACTCTATCCAATGAGTATTCCGGGAAGAGATCGATACGAATGTGAAAAGTAGTCGGCACCTCTCCCAAATGTCGGCTTAAATCAAAGATACAGATGCCGGATAAGCCGTCTTCCGTAAATTGGATTTCCCCTTCTTCCGTTGCGATATTCTCCCGGCCTTTTATCAGGCTGACAGCCCCTTTGGCTCTAACTCCTTTGAGCTTTCCGGCAAAGGTGTCTTCTGTAATGATGTGTACCAATGCGGGAAGCGGGCGTTGTAAAGTATGTCCAAAGCTTTTCGCAAAGCCATAGCCGTCTCCCGTAGAACCATAGCGGTGGCCTGCTTTGCCACCGGTAGCGATAATCAATGCATTGGCGAAAATGGACCCACCGGCAAATTCTATATAGAACTTATCTTCTTTTTTATCAACCGCAGTCACCTCGGCACTCAAGCGAACGGCGACGCCTTTCTCCTTAAGTGCCTCTTGCAGAGCTTCTGTAACGGAGGATGCTTGCTCCGAATAAGGGTAAAGCCTTCCTTCACCTTCTTCTCTTGACAGGATTCCCAGCTCTTCAAACAGGGCTGTTGTATCTTCCGGACTCAGATGCTCAAAGGCATTGCCGACAAGTGAAAGATCACTGCCGCCGTAATCCTGCCATCTACAAAATCGATTGGAAAAATTGCACCGGCCGTTTCCCGTAGCGGCAATCTTTCTGCCCAAACCCGGATTTTTCTCAAGAAGTATGACAGCTCCCGCGGGAAAAAGTCGCGCAGCGGAAAGAGCAGCCATTATGCCGGCAGCCCCTCCTCCTATAACTGCAACCTTGAATTCCTGTGCTTTCATCCCTGCTCCCCTTGTGACTCTCTCTCTGCTTCGGCTATCCGCTGCTGCGTTTCTTTCCTTAAAAAAATACCGCTTACAACGTTATTGGCTCCCTGCAGGATGAAAACCCCGCCTATCATTATGACCTGAGCCAGTCCGGCCAGCAACGGATTAAAGAAGCAGTAGATCCCTGCAATCAAGCTGATTGCTCCGATCAGCACTGTCCAATACCAGCCCGGGACGCCTTCCTTTCGAATAGCAATGGAAGCGGTAATGCGCAGAACCCCCGAGAACTGAACCCACATACCGAAAAACAGTATAATAATACCGTCGGTAATAATTGCGTTAGATAGTACAATGACAGCAAAAATAGCGGTCAACAGTCCCTCTGCCAGTTGCCATATAACATAAGAAATTCTCCTTCGATAAATCGTGTAGGCAAGGATATTGCTTAAACCGCTTATCAGCATTGCGACACCAAGAAGAAAGGCTATTGTTATAAATGGGGCACCGGGATTGGCAAAACACCAAATCCCTGTTCCAATCAAAAGTATACCGGAAACTATGGTCACAATTCGCATGAAGGCCTCCTTTTTCTGTTCAACTGACATCAATTATATAATTGTAAACACCTATCGTCAACCGAATGACAACCGATGGCTGTCTAGGATTTTCCCCCGGGGAAGCAATCAAATGGTGGAAAGTGTAGTATTATTGAGCCAATTCATGTATAATGGTATAGAAAAATATTCGGAGGAGGAAGGTAGCTTGACGAAGAACGTAATGGTTTGTGTGACCCAACAAAAGACCTGCGATCGACTGATTCAATATGGGCATGAGCTTCTGAGCGATGCCAAGGGCGAACTTTTTATCATTCATGTAGCCCATTATCAGTTTAAGTTTCTCGGCAACTCCAAAGAAGGGGAGGCCTTAGAATACCTGTATGAAAAAGCTATGGCCTACGGAGCGCAGCTGACTGTAGTACGGTCGAACGATGTACAGGATACTTTAGTAGACCTGGTGAAGAAGTACAAGATCACCCACATTATTCTGGGGCAATCCGGAGAAGTGGAGGAAAGCGGCAACGTAGTAGAGCAACTTTCAAACCGCGTAAAAAAGCAGGCACAAGTGATTGTAGTGCCCGCCGTCTGATGTACTCATATAGACATAATGTCTGCCAAATCCATGATGGATCCCTTCCATACCCGTTTCATTTTTAAGGCTTCTGAAAGATCTACGTCGATAATGTCAGCACCCTTGATACCAATGGCTCTGCTGGAACTGTCCGAAAGAAGCAACTCTACAGCCCGATAGCCCATGAGGCTGGCCAATACCCGGTCTCTCGCTGTAGGGGAGCCTCCTCTTTGCGTATAACCCAATACCACTACTCTTGTTTCCAGTCCCGTACGCGTTTCTATAATATCGGCTAATTCCGATGAACCTAAGGCTACACCCTCGGCGCGGATGATGAGGCTGTGAAGCTTTCCCCTGTTCCTCCCTTGTATAATTTTTTTGCACATAGCGTTGATATCCACCTCCTCTTCAGGAGTGAGGATGTATTCTGCTCCGCCCGCAAGACCGGAATAGAGGGCGATATCACCGCAATTGCGTCCCATGACCTCCACAACGGTGCT
>JBAYOC010000111.1:0-4941 GCA_041678465.1 Anaerovoracaceae bacterium
CTAGGATCTGCTTATCTCCCTCGACAAGCAAGTCCGACAGACTTTGGCTCCGCATCTGTATGGACTGAAGGGAGTTGTCCCGATTTACGTGGCAATCATAGTATTTCAATATGGAGTAGATCGCCTCCTGTAGCTTGGGATGTTCCGGATTTTTTGCCAATATGCGCAAGGCCCCAAAGAAGTCGCCCTTGTAAACGGTGGCCGCCCCTTCCCTCTTCAGCAGCTCCCCTAAGAGCTCCTTGGGGCGAAGAAAGAAATCGTTCAAGAAATCCTCTGTTATGACACCCGAGGAAACCTCAAAGAGTTTTGCATATAAGATTAGCTTTCTTATGCTGTCGGCCTGCGCCTTGGTCTGGTTTAATAAAGGTCGGTGAATTTCACGGTTCAGGTTCCGGAGCAATGCCTCTTTGGTGCCGTCCTCTTCCGTCTTTATGGTCCCGCCCGGGTCCTTTGAGGTTCGGGTGGGATTGATCAGGTCGAAAATAGCATCCGTAGGTTGCTGTCGCGGCATGTTCTGTATCTTGTTCTTGACCTCTACAGGCGAAGTGATCTTTAGGACATCTACCACAATAATCTCCTTATCATGCAAAAATTTCTTACCTTACCTACATTATAGTATCATAAAACCATTCTCAAAGACTAATATTTATCGGGATTTAGCCGATTAATATATAAGGAAGCAAGATCTGTGTGAAAGGCGGAAAAAATGGGCGAAAACGATTCGATGCTAGAGATGTATCTATATGAATCCTCCATGTTGCTGGATCAGCTGGATGATATTCTGTTGCAGGCAGAAAAACAGAACAACCTTTCCTCTGAAAGTATAAATGAAATATTCCGTATCATGCATACCATCAAGGGCTCCTCAGCTATGATGGAATTTGACTTGCTGTGCCTAGTGTCTCACAAGTTGGAGGATCTCTTTTATTATGTACGGGAAAACGGCATGGAGGAGCAATACATTCGGGATTTGATGGGCATCGTTCTGGAAGGCTCCGACTTTCTGAAGAAAGAGATTGAGAATATACAGGATGACCTGAAGTTATCCACGGAAAACGCCGGCCTCATCGAAAATATAACCCGCCTGCTCGCGCGGATGAAGGGCGAAGAGACGGTTCCTGCGGAACCTGTGACAGTTGCTCCTGCAAAGACTGAGTCTGCCGTAAAAGAAGCGGATATAGAAGACGGAGACTCACCGGAAGATGGCACCACCTATTTTCTCCACGTACACTTCACTGTAGACTGCCAAATGGAAAACGTTCGGGCATTTTTGCTGGTAAACAAGCTGAAAACCCTGGGAAAAGTTCATCTCACCATGCCCGCGGAACTGGAGACCGATCAAGGTGCCTCAGCCATCATCATTAAGGGCGGCTTTTATTGCAGCCTATCCTCCACTGCGCCGATAGCAGAAATAGAAGCGGCAGTGAAAGGATCCTCGGCTGTTGATCGATTTGAATTCATTCGGGAACTTCCTTCCGATTCTGATTTAGCCAAGATTTCACAGGAGACAAAAGAATCCCAGAGCCCCACCGAAAGCACTGGGGAAGACTTGAGCTCCTCACCGGATTCCTCATCAAAGACAAACAGCTCAAAGCAGAACCTCATTGCTGTTGATGTAAAAAAGCTGGATGCCCTCATGGACCTGGTGGGCGAGATCGTGATCACGGAATCCATGGTTTCCGGCAGCCCGGATCTGGCAGGACTGCCTCTGGAGAACTTTAATAAAGCTTCGAGACAGCTGCGGAAGTTGACAGATGAACTTCAGGATATTGTAATGTCCACGCGGATGGTTCCTATCGCACCCACCTTTCAGAAAATGCGCCGCATCGTTAGGGATATGAACAAGAGGTTCAACAGGGAAGTGGACCTGGTATTGATGGGCGAAAACACTGAGGTGGACAAAAACATTATCGATGCTGTTGTGGATCCTTTGATGCACCTGATTCGCAATGCCATGGACCACGGTATAGAAGACCGCGAAACCAGAATAGCATCCCAGAAAGATCCCCGTGGGCAGATCATTTTGTCTGCTCAAAATGTGGCAGGAGAGATTATCGTTACCGTCAGTGACGATGGCGCAGGACTGGACGCCTCATATATATTGGAAAAGGCAAAGGGCAAAAACCTCTTAACAAAGCCGGAAAGCGAATATACGGAAAAGGAGATCTTTCAGCTCCTGACTCTCCCCGGTTTTTCTACAAAGGAAGCCGTCACGGAGTATTCCGGCCGGGGCGTTGGCATGGATGTAGTTAAAAAGAACATCGAGAAGATTGGTGGAACGGTAACCATAGAAAGCGTGAAGAAAGTCGGAACCACAGTCTTTTTCAAAATACCCTTAACCCTGGCCATTATCTCCAGTATGGAAGTCCGGGTGGGCAGTGAGGTCTTTTCCATACCCATTTCTGGTATCCGGGAATCCCTCAAAACTACTTCCGACCAGATTATTACCGATCCCGAAGGCAATGAGATGATTATGATACGAGGGGTCTGCTATCCCATCATCCGGCTAGACCGAATCTACAGTATAGAGGATGGATGTGAGCAGATCGACGACGGCATACTGTTTCTGGTAGATTCCTCCGAGGGAAAGGCCTGTCTACTTGTGGATGAAATCCTGGGCAAACATCGGGTGGTGGTTAAGCCTCTACCCTTGTACTTGACTCAATTCCAGGTCTCTTCCATCGGTATTTCCGGCTGTACGATTCTCGGCAACGGTAGCATCAGCTTGATTCTGGATGTGCAAGGAATTATGCGTCATTACTAAACAGCTTGATTTGGGGGATAGAACGATTGCTTAATCTGACAGATGATGAATTCAATTTCATAACCACCTACATAAAGAGCAACTATGGTGTGAATCTAATCAAAAAAAGAACATTGATTGAGGGAAGGCTGAGCAATTATGTGACCAGCTTGGGTTTCCGTAATTACATGGACTATTATCATTATGCAATTAACGGTAGGAGCGAAGATGAGATGGTGACTCTCATCAATAAACTGACCACCAATCACACCTACTTTCTGAGGGAAAACGACCATTTTGAGTTCTATCGCGATACCGTACTTCCCTGGGTAGACAAGACTCTAAAGTCTCGTGATCTGCGCGTATGGAGTGCGGGCTGTTCTTCGGGCCAGGAGCCCTACACCCTCTCCATGATCACCTTGAATTATCTTGGAACAGAGGCCGCAAAGTGGGATAGTACCATTCTGGCCTCTGACATCTCTGCTAAGGTACTGCTCACAGCAAAAAAGGGCATTTACACCAGAGAAGATCTTTGTGAACTTCCCAGGGACTGGCTGCAAAGATATTTTATTTCCATTGATAAGGACAGGTATTCGGTTTCGGAGATCCTTCATAAAAATGTGGCGTTCCGAACCTTTAATCTGCTCTCTCCCTTCCCGTTCAAAAAGCCTTTCCAGGCCATATTCTGCAGAAATGTTATGATTTATTTCGACTTACCTACTAAAAATGAAGTCATAAATAAATTTTACGACATCCTGCTGCCGGGGGGCTATCTTTTCATCGGTCTCAGCGAATCATTGTCCGGTTGCGATCACAAATTCAAATTTGTCAGGCCTTCTATTTATCAGAAGATCGATTAAAGTTTCTCCTGGTTATGCCGATACTAATGGTATAGGAGGTAAGCATATTATGACAACGATCAGTTCCTTATCTTCCATTACGGCAAAGACCGGTATTGGGGGATTGGTATCCGGAATGGATATTGATGACTTAGTGAAAAGCCTGACTGCCACCAGCAGACAAAAGATTCTGCTGCAGCAGCAGAAGGTACAAAAGCTAGAATGGAAGCAAACAGCATACAGGTCCGTTACAACAGCTCTCTCTGAATTTCAGAGCTCATATTTAGATGTACTTTCCTCCACAAATTTCCGGAGTACCTCCTTTTTTAATACAGTTAAGGCGACTTCATCATCCCCTGAAGTCTCTGTCGCTTCCAACTCGTCAGTGTCGGCAGGCACCATAACCATAGACTCCATTTCCCAATTGGCGACCAGCCAAAGGATAAGCAATAACGAGCCCGCTTCAAAAGCCCTTACAGGTACCTTGGAAAGTGACCTTCTGACCTCCATCGCTGACAAATCTATCAGCCTCACATTGGACGGGAAGGTAAAGACCTTGACTTTTGACAGCACCTTTGTGGATAACGCCAACGACCACGGCCTTGAGCATGCATTTCAGGCGGCTGTAGACATGGCATTTGGGGGCACCAATCCGGAGGATAGAATCATTCAAGTATCTGTGGTTGGCGATCAGCTAACCTTGGCCGCAGAAGGCTCTCAGCTTACAGTGAGGGCGGTGGGCGATGATACGGAGACTTTGAGCAAGCTGGGATTTACCAATGGCCAATCAAACAAATTATCCCTCAGTTCTCCTCTGAATCTGGCTTCCTTTGCTCTTGACTTGAATCAGGAGACGGAGACCTTCAAATTTTCCATCAACTCCGTTGATTTTGAGTTCGATAAAGAAGAGTCGCTTTCAACGATTATGAATAAAATTAACGCGAGCAAAGCGGACGTAACGCTCTCTTATTCCTCTATTACGGATTCCTTTACTATGGTAGCGAAAAATACCGGGACCGGTGAAAATATCAATATCCAGGAGACTGACGGTAATCTGATGACTGCCCTTGGCCTGACGCCGGAAAGCGGTGCCACGGTTGTTTATGGGAAGAATGCCCTGCTTACAGTCAACGGCAAGGACATCATCAGAAGCTCCAACGACATAAACATCGATGGCGTAAACATCAAACTGTTGCAAACCACAGAAGCAGGTGCAAAGCCCATAACCATATCTCTTGATGAGGATTCCTCTTCCTTAATCGATCCCATTAAGAAGTTCGTGGAAGATTACAATACCATGATCGACCTGATCAACAGCCTTACGAAAGAATCGGTCTTTTCCGGCTTCCCACCCCTTTC
>JBAYOC010000112.1:0-4925 GCA_041678465.1 Anaerovoracaceae bacterium
TGCCAGTTTAAAAAATCGAACCTACTTTATCTGAGCAGATTCGATTTTTTGACTGGTTGTATTAATCAGTAATTTTTCTTGCCGTCCAATATCGCCATTTTTTCTATATTTGTTACTATTTCAGGCTTTACCACTTCCTCTTCCCATTTCTCCGGAGTTACTTCTTCAAAGGAAATTGTGATAGCTTCCTGTGGGCATCCCCAAATTTCAAGAAAAGCCTCGTTTATTTTTTCGGCCATTGCCTCTTTGATGGCTTTATCTTTGGGAAATGACTTAATTGCAATATATGGCATTATAAAACCTCCTTTCCTCTTTCGCCTTGTGCCTTTTCAATCAGTGTCAGCGCCACTTTCAGAGCGGTGATCCGCCTTTCAAGAAGCGTCTGTTGCGACTTGCCAAGCTTTGCAGCATCCATCTTCTCGCACTTGCCAAGCGTTGAAAGCAAAGCACGATGCGCTTCGCTCAGCTCTTCAGGTGTATAATCTGCCATGGTATGTTACCTCGCCCTCTCTGTAATCCTTACTTTTTCTCAGCCTTGCCGAACTCACCATAGGATCATGTTATTATAATTTTATTTTTGCCACTGTTTTTAGCTGAATACAAGGCTGCATCCGCGGCCTTAAATAGCCCTTCCGGATCGGTATAATCCCTGTTCATGCCGGCAATGCCTCCACTAAATGTGATCATCTCATCTTTTAGCTCAGGCAAGGAAGCCGCCCTTGTGATAGAAAGTAAGTTGTCACACACTTTGTCTGCTTCATCGACGGCATAGCCCTCGAATAATAGGACGAACTCCTCTCCGCCCACCCGGAACGCGTAGATATTGTCGGGCACATTCTTTTTGAGAATTTCGGCAAACTTTAGAAGAACTCTGTCCCCGCTAGCGTGTCCATAAAGATCATTGATCCTCTTGAAGTTGTCTAAATCCAGTATCGCTATGGATAGAGGCAGATTCTTCCGTCGGCATTCCATCATCAACTGAGGCAGAAATTCGTTGTAAGCCTTCCGGTTATAAAGTCCTAAGAGAGGATCAAGGTTCAACTGCTCCTCCAAGCTGATTTTATCATTGTAAATATCTCGGAATTTGGAGATGTTATCTTTGCCGTAGACGATGAATACTCTTGCCAACAAATAGGATGCTATCAGTAGACCGGAAGCAACGAGCATTTCAATCCAAATCCAATAACCAAACGTACGGGTTGAAAAAAAGTACATCTCCATTCCAATTAACACAAGAAGGATTTGACTGAGTGCGTAGGTTATCGCCGTCATTCTGGTATTGGAAAATATGGTAGAAACAAAGACCGGGACAATGAAAGACGCCATCAACACTGCTACAATGCTGTACGTAAAGCAGAGATATGTGCAGAAAAATAAAATCAGCAGCATCGATATATATTCTTTTGCAGACGTAGGAATTTTCTTTGATAACACAAGAGAATGAGCAACCACATTGGCAATCAGCATGACGGATGACGGGAGAATGATGTAGATTGTCCAATACCGGATCGGGTCGGTGCCAGCCTTATTAAATGCGAAGAAATACCATACCGCAATCAAAACCACCAGATTAACGATGATACAGGCATAGCACACAGATATAAAATAGCGGCACCATCGCTCCGCACTTAATAAATCTTTCTCTTTCACAGTCATTGGCTTTTTGCTTGTGAGCACGCAATCAATCCTTTCGCCTAATTTTGACAATATAATGCATTATACCATTGCAAAATCAATCAGTAAAGACGCAAAGGGTACTCACGGAGTCACCGAAATTTGTGCTTATTTGTTTGTGCAAAAAATGGACTTCTATGTGGATTCCTAAGAGAGAAGGTTGCCAATTGGACCGTATCTGTTCAAAATATCGAGTAATGTGTGGAATCCTTCCATATTATCCCTTACCGTCCACACAGAAGTCAAATTTTTGCTCACTCTACTGGGAAATACCCGGTTTATCCTGGTATCTTGAATGCGGCGCAGTCCGCTATAACCTGGTGACGGTGCAATAAAATGTGATTCGTTTACACATCACTGGAAGGCAACAAGGTCCTAAGAAGTGTGTTCATTTCATCAAATTTATCGGTGCGAATTTGTATTCGCTTCTCATGGCGATATGCAAGCTGAAAAGCAAAATCTGAGCATGCATTCTTATCATAAAGCTGAATTGTATTTAAGTGCATTACTTCAATCCCATGCCTATTGAGAATTACCGAGCGAATTGCATCCCTGCCCTGCTTCGATGGGCTGTTGTGGAAAGTGAAGCTATCATACTCGACAGCTAATTTTGCCGACTTATAATACAGATCCACAAAACAGCGTTGTTGCCCGAGACGTTTACTAACCTGCTCTCTCAGTTTAATCTCAAAATTGAAGGTGGCGCCTCCGATTCCGTAACCTCCTAAAGCATGTGGCAACGTTAGAATCATATAAGCGACTGACTCCATTATCGATGCAGAACCATCTTCGATATACTTTATTGCGCGTAAAGCTTTTAATTGTCCGCGGTGCCGGGATGCTTTCGTAATAAAAGAGTTAAGTTTTTTCTTTGTTGTGACTGCGTGTGATGGTCTGCCCGGTGGATATGAACAAAGCTGGAGCCCAAGTAAGATTAGCTTGTGAATGTTTAATTTGGTCGCAAGTTGAAGAAATACCAATTCCGGAGATGCAACCATTTCCTCATCTCTAATAACAACCGCACCCCGCGGCAAGCGGGTTTGGCATAAATGAATGTTGCATCCTTTTATCTGATATCTTTCACTACCTTTTGTAACGGTAAAATCCACCGTTTTCGCTTCCGTAATTTCCGAACCGAGAACTGCCTCAATATATGGAATATTCCAATAGACTGCAGCCGATAGATGACTTAAATATTTTTTCATACAATAATTATACTATAAAGAATTAATATATCCAAGTTATATTTTACATTATTTAACATTCTGCGTTGGCATGATATACTTACGCCGAGATTTGTGCCTACTAGTGCAAAATATTGACTTATGTGTGGATTCTATGAAGAAAAGGTTGTTAATTGGCTGCATCTGCTCAAAATATCGAGTAATGTGTGAAGTCCTTCCATATTATCCCTTATGATCCACACATAAGTCCATTTTCTGCTCACTTTGCCTTATATCCGGGTATTACTCTCCCGATACCACGGACGTGAGTTCGATTCACTTGATCTTATCCAAGAAAATAATAGGGCACAGACCCCATTGTTTTTTGGCTAAAGACTATTAAATTGATACAATGCACCCCCTGCCTATAGGTAAACGATTATAAGAACGAGGCGGGTGCATACCCACAGGTCAAGATGATAAGGACCCGATAACAGAACATACATCACAATCATTGGATTGGTTTTATAACATAATGATTATCAGCCGACGGAGATTCGTTAGTTTACTTCATGTAAATATTGCCGTATGATGTACTTAACAAAAATACAATGAGTACATTAGAAGGGTTTATCTTATGCGAGCGAATGACAGCTTGGAGAAAGGCATAGAACAAAGGATCATCGACAGCTTAAACGAACTTAATCGTTCAGACTTATTCAGAAGTCCCATTGTTGCATATTCATCAGCTGAAGATGAGCGATATTCAAAACTTAAAGATATCATTGGCGATTGGCATTTAAACCCTGCAGAATTGCTGCCGGATGCCAAAAGTGTGATCAGCTATTTCGTGCCTTTCACAAAAGTGGTTGCACTGGAACCCAAAACTATGGTGAATGGTTCCTTTCGATGGTCGGAAGCCTATCAAGAAATCAACTGGCATTTCGAACAGATCAACAAAGCGGTGGCGGACTATTTGAAAAATCTCGGTTTCTCAACCAAAACGATTCAGGCAACACATACCTATGATCCGAAGGACTTAAAGTCTATGTGGTCACACCGAAGTTCGGCTGCGATTGCAGGGCTGGGTGCCTTTGGTCTAAACAGAATGCTGATCACGGAAAAGGGTTCGGCAGGACGCTTTTGCACGGTGATCACGTCTGCACCGTTACAGGCGAATATAAAACCAATCGAGAATAAATGCTTGTTTGTGAAAAATGGATCCTGTTCGCTTTGCTTAAAAATATGTCCGGTTCAAGCACTTGAGACTGAATCATTCAAGAAGTTTGATTGTCAGGATGAGCTCAATAAAAATCAGTCCATGATGAGAGCAAGCACAACTTTGGAATTGGCAGATACTTGCGGGCAATGCATCAGTGTTTGCCCAGTGGCATACATCGAATAAGTTTTGAAAAGAAATGTTGATTTTATGAATATTTCAAATTTGGACGATCTCCCCCGATACCCCCTCTGAACGTGAGTTCGACTCTATCAGATCATGTTCACCAAAAATTTAAGAACCCGCCCAATTTTGGGCGAGTTCCTAAATTTTTGGTGAAGGTGGTGAGAGTCGAACTCACGTCCGAAAGCACTTCCACAAGAACTTCTCCGAGCGCAGCTGATGGTTTTTTGTTTCGCCTCCTCCGACGCCCGTCAGCAGGCTTCGGTTTCGGCTATCCTATTGTTCCCCTATGCTACTAGGAGCTCACATAGAGTTTTCCTGTATATTTTACGCCAGATCTGCCGACCTACAGGTGAATCGGAGCTGACGCGCTGTGGCTTAAGCAGCCAGTGCGAAGTTTGTTCTATTTTTTGCGTTTAATTTTAACGTGCCATTTTTAACGTAGACTTGGCAAACTACGACTCGCTTATCCTGATTCCGCACCCCCGTCGAAACCAATTTCACCCCCATATTTTTAAGGAACTTAATCCCGCGTATTTATTATACCGCAAAAACCTAAATTTGTAACATTAAAAATATGTTAAATTTTTATGCCCTTTAATTACCTTTAATTAACCATTGTATCATTCCACGACCTTTATGCCATTTTACTGATGAGACATAAATAATTGTTAGGCATGTGCACA
>JBAYOC010000113.1:0-4917 GCA_041678465.1 Anaerovoracaceae bacterium
CATGTCATCGGCAATACCGTTGGCCAGCTTGGCAATGACATTTGCAGTTGCCGGCGCGATAACCACTAAGTCTGCACGCTTTGCCAGTGCGATATGTTCTGTACTGTATTGAAAATTGCGGTCGAAGGTATCGACAGGCACTTTATTGTCCGTAAGGGTTTCGAAGGTAATGGGGGATATGAATTCCGTTGCATTGGCAGTCATCAGCACGTGAACATCACAGTGTTGTTTTACCAGAAGGGATGCAAGATTTGCAGCTTTGTATGCGGCAATGCTGCCGGTAACCCCTAAAAGCACAGTTTTTTCTTTAAGCATTTTGGAGCCTCTTTTTTCTATGGATGCACCCGTCGGCATCATTGGTGCTCATCAGGTTCATCGATGTGATATAGCGGATCAGACAGCTGCTAAACTTGCCGATTAATATACTGATTATATCAAAATCTTAGAGAATGGCAAATGGGTGGAGGTACTTTTTCCACGTCTGCCCGAAAAACCATTTTTTTTAGAATTTGGGGGAGGAGTGAGCAAAATTTCAAATAATACGAGAATTTGGCCAATATAGAGCCCAAATATGTGCAAATTATCAACTTGTACGTACGTTTATGAGTGTATTCCCCTTTTGTTCGCCGTACAACTGGTTTTTTTGCTCACTTGGAGCCAGATTCAGCCGGAATGTGGCGTACAACTGGTTTTTTTGCACACTTGTGTTGATTGTCTTTGCGCGGTAGCGTGGTGCTTTAAATGGGATCCTAAAGTACATACCCGTTCGTATAGCCATATAATTAATAGTTTGCATTCTTCTCATGGTTTTTTTATAATGAACGAGACAGAATAAACGGAAGCTCGAATGAAAGCCTGATTCACAAAGGAGAATAATTATGATTTTAGCAATAGACGTAGGAAACACCAATATAGTTATAGGTTGTATGGAAAAAGACAACATTCTTTTTACAGCACGTCTCAGTACAGATCGGGCGAAGACGGAAGATGAATACGCAGTCATGCTCATGAGCTTATTTCAGATAAATGGAATTACCGCCGATGTTATCGAAGGCGGAATCATATCTTCTGTAGTACCGGACCTAAAGCAGGTGCTTCACCTGGCAGTAAAAAAAGTGACAGGAAAAACTCCTCTTATGATATCCCAAGATCTGGATATCGGTCTAAAAATAGAGATGGACACGCCAACCAGCCTGGGATCTGATCTGATGGTGGATGCAGTGGCGGCCATGGCCAAGTACCCGAAACCCATCCTAATCTTTGATATGGGTACTGCGACCACTCTTTCCGTTATCGATGAAAGAGGAGTTTACATCGGAGGCATGATCATGCCGGGGCTTCGTTTGGGTGTAGACGCACTTGCTGCACGCACGTCCCAGTTACCGCGGATTAGCCTGGATGCTCCGGAGCAGCTTATCGGTAAGAACACGATCGACTGCATAAAGGCCGGCGCCATTTATGGAAATGCGGGAATGCTGGATGGTCTTATCGATCGGGTGGCAGAAGAGCTTGGAACCATGCCTACCGTAATCGCTACAGGCGGTCTGATCGGAGAGGTTGTTCCTTATTGTAAGCGGAAACTCATCTTCGACAAAAACCTGACGCTTTGGGGGCTGTTCATTCTCTACGAGAGAAATAAGAATAAGTAATTCGGGATTCCTTCAGGAGCCGGAATCCTTTTACCCGACGGTTTCATACAGGGCTAAAAATTCCTTTTGATTTTGCATGAAGATATCAACAAGCACTGGGTCGAAATGAGATCCCTTGCCTTCCTCAATGATAGCCACGCTTTTTTCGTGGGAAAAAGCTTCTTTATAAACTCTCTTGGATCGAAGCGCATCGTAGACGTCGACCAATGCCATAATCCTAGCTGAGAGGGGAATATCCGGTCCTGACAAACCACCGGGGTAACCGGAGCCATCCCATTTCTCATGATGGCCTTTTGCGATTTCCAACCCCATTTTCAGGAAGGTGTTCCCCCGGTAACGATTGACCACTTCTTCCAGAGTCTTTGCCCCTAGGTTCGCATGGGTCTTCATAATGGCAAATTCCTCCGGAGTCAACTTCCCCGGCTTCTGCAAAATGGCATCGGGGATGCCTACCTTTCCGATGTCGTGAAGAGGGCTGGAACGGTAGATGTTGGTAACGTATTCATCATCGATGGCTTTCGAAAATTCCGGAAGCACTCTGAGTTTTTCAGCAAAAAGCCGGCACAATTGGGCAGTTCGCTCGATGTGAGCTCCCGTATCGTCATCCCGGGATTCGGCCAGCTTCACTAACGCATAGATCGTTGCAATTTGTGAGTCGGAGATTTCTCGAACCTTGGCATCCACGAGCTCTTCCAGCTGCTCGTTGTATTTCTTCAACTCCTGTTCCCGTTGGGCAATGATGCGGTTGCTTTCTTCTAGATTGCGGGAAAGTTCAGAGTACTTGTACATTATATCCGTCATCAGATTGTTTGTAAGCTTGAGGTCTACCTTGTCGGCAAAGTCTCGAAGCAGGAGATCTGTAGCATCGATTAATTCCGGTGTGAAGGTTTTGTGCTGCAGGCGGGTTCGCAAAGCGTTTACAGTCTTATTCATCTGTCCTTTCCTCCCGTTTTTTGCTGCATGAAGTAATCAAAACCTACATGTTCAAGCTCCTTCAATTTTCTTATAACAATTTTCATTTGCTCCGGAGAACGTATAAGGCTACCATGCTGAGGAGCTATAAGGGAAACATCCTTGCTTTCAATTTGCTCTAGCGCATATCGTAGAGATGCCGCGGAGTTCATGACTCGTTCATGAAAAGACAGAATTCCGCGTATGGGGCATTTACGATGGGTGAGATAACACGTCTGTGGGGAGGAACAGTCCTCGCAGGCACTTAGTTCCCTGAGATATAGGCTCCATAGACTATCATAGCTCCCGAAGATGTCGCTGGTGAAGAGGGTCTTTGTTTTGCAGTCATAGGTCATAAAGTTTCCCGGCGCATGAGCGTAGGGCGTCATTATGAACTCCAATCGACGGCCGTTTCCAAAGGTGTAGGAATAGCCCATTGTTTCAATACAAAGCTTTTTTGTGGCGGTGGAATAAAAGTGAATGAATACATTGTTCTCTCGATGAGAAATGATTTGCAGGTCTTTGTTGTCGATTACGGCTTCTAGGTGGGGCAGGTTGCCGCACAAGTCCGGATCGAAGTGCTGGTAGATTAGGCGTTGTATCTTAGAGGGATCAAGACCTGTCCGCAGTATTTTCATCATTACCGTACTGAAATCGTCTCGGCTGCCACCATCGATGAGTACAGCCTCGTCTCCGTCTACGATAAGGTAAGGATTGCAGCGCAGTCCGATATTCACGTCGGCAAAACCTACCCAGAAGATACCTTGGGCTATTTCTATGGGCTGCAGGTAATCCAGGGTTTCCTTGTCCTTCTGCTGGTATGTACTCATAGCTTCCTCCGTTGGGATGTTTTCTTATAGTATACCGAAAGGGCCAGGATTCGTAAACAACTTGACGGAAGATCTGTGGTGGAGCGGAAGAATTTCCCGAGATTTCACTCTTGTAAAAGAACATGCGTTCTGATATGATGTGGACACAGAGAAAGGACCGTAGAGTTATGAGGAGCATCTTCCATATAGACGCAAATAGTGCCTACCTGAGTTGGACTGCCGTATCCATGCTGGAACAGGGCTATCCCACGGACATCCGCGAGATACCGGCAGCGATTGCAGGGGATCCGGAAAACCGTCATGGGATTATATTGGCCAAGTCTATTCCCGCCAAAGCCTACGGGATCGCCACGGGGGAGAGCCTCTTTGACGCCAGGAGAAAGTGCCCCGAGCTGGCAGTATTTCCCCCTGATTATGAGCTTTATATGAAGTGCAGCGATGCTATGTATGATGTGATTTACCAATATTCTCCCCAGATCCAGCGGTACAGTGTGGACGAATGCTTTATGGACTACACCTTGTCGGAGAAGAAATTTGGCCCCCCTCTGGAGACGGCTCACCGGATCCGCCGGCAGATGGAAGAGGAGCTGGGGTTTACCGTAAACATCGGCCTGTCATCCAACAAGCTTCTGGCCAAGATGGGTTCCGAGTTAAAGAAGCCCAACCGGGTCCACACCCTTTATCCCGAAGAGATGGAGAAGAAGATGTGGCCTCTGCCCGTGGGTGAGCTCTTTATGGTTGGAAGGGCTACCACTCAAAAATTAAACAAGATTAACATCAATACCATCGGCGACCTTGCCCACGCAGACCCCCATCACATGAAGGCCCTGCTGAAAAGTCACGGTTTGCTGGTTTGGAGTTATGCCAACGGCAACGACGATTCAGAAGTGATTCCAAATAGCGAGATCTTCCAAAAAGGGATCGGAAACAGCACTACCACGAAGTACGATGTGACGAATCGAAAGGAAGCCTGCAAAGTGCTTCTGGCGCTGACGGAAAAGGTAGCCATGCGACTTCGCAAGTCGGACTGCAAAGCCTTCCTCATATCGGTTTCTTTGAAGACCGACGGGTTTATAAGGTATAGTCACCAGCTTCAGCTGCAGGATCCCATAGATAGCACCAGCGAGATCTACGACCATGTTTGTCGGCTCTTTGACGAATGTTGGAAGGGAGAGTCGTTGCGCCATTTGGGGGTATCGGTTTCCAACCTGTCCAGGCAGGAGGAGTGCATTCAACTTTCTATTTTTGACAGTGGGGACACGGAGAAGAACCAGAAGCTGGACGAAGCAGTGGATAAGATCCGGGAGATTTATGGGGAAGAAGCTATTATGCGCGGAGTTTTTACTAATTCCGACTGCAAACCCGTCCAGGGAGGTACCCATGACGGGGATTATATTATGATGGGAGGATACAAGTCATGAAGATCCTTGCGGAGCCCATTGATGCCCTGGTGATGTTTCGTGGCAAAGACAACCCGAAACCCTATA
>JBAYOC010000114.1:0-4884 GCA_041678465.1 Anaerovoracaceae bacterium
CCGGGATCCTTCTCTGCCCTTGCTGCACCATGACAATTCCTACTACAACAAGTAGCGCGAAGATCAGGAACAGGATGATGGACAGCAGTCCAACCTCTCCTGCCTGGAAAGACAGCCACGTGTTGTGCACTGCACTGGGTGCTCTGGCTATAATACCGCCAAAGATAATCAGAGAAATGCCGTTACCGATGCCGTTTTCGTTAATCTGCTCGCCCAACCACATGAGGAAGGCGGTACCTGCTGACAGAGTCAGCACGATAACTGTGATATTAAAAAGGCTCTTATCGGGTACAGCCTGCCGGAAAAGACCGAGGGTCATCCCGATTGCTTGTACGAAAGCCAGAACAACGGTCAGATAACGGGTATACTGTGCAATTTTCTTCTTTCCCTCAGTACCTTCTTTTGCCATAGCCTCCAACTTCGGGATGGCAATGGTCAAGAGCTGAAGGATGATAGATGCTGTGATGTATGGGGTGATGCTCAGGGCAAAGATTGTGAAGTTGCTGAATGCGCCTCCCGAAAAGAGGTCAAACAGACTCAACAGTCCAAGATCCCCTGAGAATACATCCTCCAATATCGCTCTGTCGATGCCGGGAACGGGAATGTTGGAACCTAGCCGGAACACCATCAACATCAGAAGCGTAAAGATAATCTTCTTTCTGATGTCTGCAATCTTCCAGGCACGGGCAACTGTCCGAAGCATTTCCATATTAAATCACCTCGGCCTTTCCGCCGGCAGACTCAATCTTTTCGATGGCAGATTTGCTGAATTTGTGAGCCTTGACTGTGATTTTCTTATCCAAAGTACCTTCGCCGAGGATTTTAATGCCGTCGACGACTTTCTTTGCAAGCCCTGTTTCCAACAGAAGATCTGGAGTAATCTCTGTACCGTCATCGAAAGCATTCAGTGCTTCAACGTTGACAATCTCCCACTCTTTTTTCCAAATATTTGTGAATCCTCTCTTGGGGATTCTTCTGTATAATGGCATCTGGCCACCTTCAAAGCCAAGGCGTGTACCGCCTCCGCTTCTGGAGTTCTGACCATTCATGCCTCTTCCTGCTGTTTTACCTTGTCCGGATCCTGTTCCTCTTCCCTTACGTTTCGGGTTTTTCGTGGCGCCTTCCGGAGCTCTCAGTTCATGTATTTTCATGTCCGTGCACCTCCCTCTTACAGTTGTTCAACTTTGACAAGATGCTTTACCTTATCTATGGCGCCGCCTGTCTGCGGAGTGTCAGGCTGTTCCACTGCGTGTTGCAGTTTTCTCAGTCCTAACGCTTCTAATACTTTTCTTTGGTTCGGGGAAGCACCGATGGGGCTCTTTACCAAAGTAATTCTAACTTTCTTTTCAGCCATTCTGGTCTTCCTCCTTATCCTAAAATTTCCTGTTTTGTCTTGCCTCTGAGTTTACCGACGCTTTCTGCTGTCTTCAACGTTCTGAGGCCTTCAATGGTAGCAGCAGCCATGTTTCCTGTGTTGTTGCTCCCGATGGATTTTGCTCTCACATCTTTCACACCGGCTAATTCCAGCACGGTACGGACGGAGCTTCCGGCAATTACACCGGTACCCGGTACTGCAGGCATAATCAAAACCCGACCTGCTCCGAACACTCCTAATGATTTGTGAGGTATGGTAGTTCCCATAGTAGGAACATAAATCAGTCTCTTTTTTGCATCCTCGATGGCTTTTCTGACAGCCTCGGGAATTTCCTGGGCTTTGCCCAGACCTACACCGACGTAACCGTTCTTATCGCCAACAACTACGGTGACGCTGAACCGGAAGTTCTTGCCGCCCTTGACGACCTTGGTTACACGGCGGATATTCACGATGGATTCCTGCAGATCAAGCTTGGATGCATCAATGGTATTCTGTCGCATTCTCTTCCTCCTCCTGTTAGAATTTAAGACCGGCAGAACGCGCACCGTCAGCCAGCTCTTTTACTCTTCCGTGATATAAGAATCCGCCTCTGTCAAAGCAAACCGTTTCAATGCCTTTTTCCAGTGCTCTCTTTCCCAGCGATTCCCCTACTGCCTTAGCAGCTTCTTTATTTCCACCGTATGCAAGCTGTTCTTTGATTTCTTTATCCAGTGTGGATGCGGATACCAATGTCTTGCCGCTTACGTCATCGATTACCTGAGCAAAGATATTGGAGAGGCTTCTGTATACACATAGTCTCGGTTTCTCAGGAGTACCGAAAACGTCTCTTCTCACTCTTGCATGTCTATTGATACGCTTGTCATTTCTGCTGTTCTTTTTAGCCATTTTCTTCACTCCTTTCTATTTCTTAGCGCCGGCTTTGCCTTCCTTACGGAGGACATCTTCACCGACATAACGGAAGCCTTTGCCCTTATAGGGTTCAACAGGTCTCTTGGCACGGATGTTCGCTGCATAGTTTCCAACCAGGGCTTTGTCTATGCCTCTTACGATCACTTCATTTCCGGCTACTTCTGTCTGGATGCCTTCCGGGTCTTCCATATCTACAGGATGGGAATACCCCAGTTGGAGAGCCAGCACATTGCCTTTCTTCTCGGCTTTGTAGCCTACGCCGCCCAGTTGAAGCCTCTTCTCAAAGCCTGCAGTGACGCCGGTGACCATATTATTGATTAAGGATCTGTAAAGCCCATGGGCTTCTCTTGCTTCTTTATCGTTTCCATCGGTGATGACGCTCAAAACACCATCATTGATTTCAACTTTCAATCTCTTGCTGATCTGTTCCTGCAACTCTCCCTTTGGTCCCTTTACAGTGACCAGGTTGTTGTCGCTGATTTTTACTTCAACGCCGGCAGGAAGCGATACAGGCAGTTTTCCTATTCTTGACATTGTATTTCCTCCCTACCAAACATAACAAATTACTTCGCCGCCAACACCCAGTTTCCTGGCCTCTTTGTCGCTGACGATTCCGTTGGATGTGGAGATGATGGCGACGCCAAGCCCTCCCAATACCTTAGGTACCTCGTCGCTTTTCGCATAGACCTTTAAGCCGGGTTTGGAGATCTTCTTGAGTCCGCTGATAACTTTTTCTTTATCAGCTCCGTACTTCATTTGCACCTTGATGATGCCTTGTTTGCCGTCTTCTATGATATTGAATCCCTTGATATATCCTTCTTTGACCAAGATCTCCGCAATGGATTTCTTCATCTTTGATGCAGGTATATCAACGGTTGCATGTCCTACAGTGTTGGCATTTCTGATTCTGGTCAGCATATCTGCTACAGGATCTGTCATAGTCATGTTACTGTACCTCCTTCCTTATGGTATTACCAGCTGGCTTTCCTTACGCCGGGGATCTCGCCTTTATAAGCTAATTCTCTAAAGCAGATACGACAAATGCCGTATTTCCTCAGGTAAGCATGGGGACGTCCGCAGAGCCTGCATCTGGTGTAAGCCCGTGTTGCATACTTTGGTTTTCTCTGCTGTTTAATTTTGAGAGATGTCTTTGCCACTTTCTTACCTCCTCGCTATTTTGTGAACGGCATTCCCATGAATTCGAGAAGAGCCATAGCTTCCTCGTCAGTCTTTGCCGTTGTTGTCAAAACGATATTCATTCCCTTGATCACGTCAACGTTATCGTAGATGATTTCCGGGAATATCAGCTGCTCTTTGACGCCCATGGAATAGTTTCCTCTTCCGTCGAAAGAGTTCCTATTGACGCCTTTGAAGTCCCTTACTCTGGGGAGAGCAATGTTGAACAGCTTGTCGGCAAATTCATACATGTTGTCTCCTCTGAGGGTAACCTTTGCTCCTACGCTCATTCCTTCTCTTACTTTGAAGTTGGCGATGGATTTCTTTGCCTTGGTCACTACAGGCCTTTGTCCGGTGATGAGAGCCATCTCCTGAACTGCAGTCTCCATGATTTTCGCATTGTCCTTTGCTTCGCCGAGACCCATGTTGATCGTGATCTTCTCAAGCTTAGGCACTTCCATGACGTTCTTGTATTTAAACTTTTCCATCATGGCTTTGAATACTTCACTTTTATAATATTCTTTCAGTCTTGCTGCCAAGATCGTTCCCTCCTTTCACTAGTCCAGTATCTGGCCTGTTTTTTTGGATACTCTCTTCTTTACGCCGTTCTCCTCCGTGTATCCGATACGCGTCGGGGCTTTGGCTTTGTTTTCCCAGTACATCACGTTTGAAACGTGAATCGGGCCTTCCTGATGTTTGATTTCCGCTGCGGCTTTCCTGGTCTGTTTCTGGTGCTTCGTCTGAACGTTGACGCCTTCTACAATGACCTTATCCGTTTTGGGCATTGCTTTCAGAACTTTGCCCTTTTTTCCTTTATCCTTACCGGTGATTACGAGCACCGTGTCATCTTTCTTGATCTGCATCCTCTACACCTCCTACAGTACTTCCGGCGCGAGGGACACGATCTTCATGAAGCTCTTGTCTCTCAACTCTCTGGCTACGGGTCCGAAAATACGGGTCCCAACGGGGTTTTTGTCTTCTTTGATAATGACGGCTGCATTTTGATCGAACTTCACATAGCTGCCATCAACGCGCCTGGCGCCTTTTTTTGTCCTTACGACAACAGCTTTGACCACTTCGCCCTTTTTGATAACGCCGCCGGGGGTTGCTTCTTTAACAGCACATACGATAATATCTCCTATGTCCGCATACTTACGGCGTGTTCCGCCGAGAACACGGATGCATAATAGCTCCTTTGCGCCGGAATTGTCAGCAACCTTTAATCTTGTTTCTACCTGAATCATGATAGGCGCCTCCTTCCTACTTAACCTTATCTATTACTTTTACTAGTCTCCATCTCTTGTCTTTGGATAGAGGTCTTGTTTCCATAATTCTTACTTTATCGCCGATGTTACATTCGTTATTCTCATCATGAGCTTTGAAATTCTTTGTATTTTTCACAGACTTTCCGTAAAGGGAATGTC
>JBAYOC010000115.1:0-4867 GCA_041678465.1 Anaerovoracaceae bacterium
TCCATATCCTCTTATAAATGCTCTCCATAATGAGCGGTACGGTGAGGAACATAGTAGGCCGGACCTCGGAAAGGTTCTTCAAAATGTATTTCAACCCTTCGCAATAGGCTATGGAAGCGCCTCGATAGAGGGGCATCAGAAATCCGCAGGTGCATTCATAGGTGTGGTGAATGGGAAGAACGGAGAAAAATATGTCCTCCGGACTCACCTTTAGCAGCGTGGGCGATGCCATGAGATCTTCCACAATATTTCCGTGAGAGAGCATAACGCCTTTGGAAACGCCTGTGGTGCCGGAAGTAAACAGCAGTATGTTCATCACATCTCTCTCGATTACCGCATCGAGAAAGTCTCTATTTCCTTCTTCCAGGAGCTCTTGGCCCGATTCAATAAGCTTTCCGTATGACAGGAAGGGTTCCGCGTGGTCGGAAGCTTCCATACTGACCAGAAATTCAAGTTTTGTCTTTCCTTTTGTCTTGATATCTGCGAAAACCGATTCAAATTTCTTGCTGCATATAACGCATTGGACGTCTCCCTCGATAACGAGCTGTTCCAGCTCACCGGCGGGAAGCTCTTTATCCAGCGGAACTACGATACCCGTTCCACAGGTCACTGCCAGGTAGGAAATTGCCCACCGATAGGAATTGTCGCCGATGATGGCAATGGATTTGCCTTTAAGTCCTAAGGCGATAAGGGAAGTGCCCAAGGCGTCCACGTCTACCTTTGCTTCCTTATAAGTAACCTGTCTGTACACCCCTCCGTGCTGGTCTTTGGTATAGAAGGCAGTATTATCTCCATAGAGTTCCACACTGGTTTCAAACATGTGCTTGATGTCCATAATCGGCCGGATATCTCTGTAACGAATCAGTGGATCCTTGCTGTTCTTAACACCTTCTACTCTGGATACTGCGTATTCCCATTCCTTTGCCTTTAAGGCCTCATAGTCTTTGTGATCCATCTTCTCCTCCTCCTTGCCTCGCGACATGTCGCTTTATCTTTCGGGATGCTGTTTTTTCAAACTCAGTATTTCTAATTTCAAATTTCTTGATTCGCTTATAATGGGACATTCGATCGTTGGCCAGATTCACAGCTTGTTTGATCAGCTTGCGAATTTCATGATCCGTCATTGGCCCGAATTCTTCTTCGATGGTTTGATAATCAGGAACAATCTGCGCGCATACCATAGTTTCGCCACCACATTGTTCGTCTATACCGTATACCAGGCTTTCCAGTATGTAATCACTTTTCCCCAAATGGAATTCCACTTCCTCAGGGAAAATATTCTTACCGTTCTTCGTTACGATTACGTTCTTCTTCCTGCCGGTAATATACAAGAATCCGTCTTCATCAAAGTAGCCGTAATCCCCTGTGTGAAGCCATCCGTTCTTCAACACCTTGGCTGTCTCCTCCGGATCATCGTAATAACCCAGCATAACGGAGTCGCTCTTGCATATGATTTCGCCGATTCCATTCTCATCCGGCTCAATAATTTGAATTTCAGTATTCGGCATAGCTGTACCCACAGAAGCAGCCTTGCTATAGCGGTCCCTGTTGACCGCTATGATGGGAGAGTTCTCCGTCATACCGTAACCCTGCATCATTGGCAAGCCCATGGCACAGAAATTTTCAATCATCTCCGGGTCCATAGCCGCAGCACCGGAAATCAGTAATTTCATTTCTCCGCCTATGGCATCGTGGACCTGGCGAAACATCCTGTGGGGCAAACCGGTATTATAGAGGCGCAGTTTCTTGGATAGGGCGATGGCCCGGCTCATTTTCCGGTCTCTCTCCGACTTTCTGGCCTGTTTCCAAATGCGTTTATGCATAGCCTCAAAGATAAGGGGAACGCCAAGCATAACGCTCACTTTCGCCTCTATCATATTTTTCGTAATATATTTCAGTCCTTCACAGATGGCTACCGTACAACCCTGGTATATAGATGTAAGGATATGGCATGTCATTTCGTAGGTATGATGCATAGGTAGCACGGATAGGCCAACAAAACCGTTCACATTGACATACATGGACATGTTCATGACATTGGAAACCAGATTCTTGTGTGAAAGCATGACACCCTTGGCGGTACCTGTAGTACCGGATGTAAAGAGCAGCAGGCTCATGGCCTCGGTGTCTATAGGAGCATTCAAATAGTCGCTGTTTCCGGCTTCCATGAGGGACCGGCCTTCCTCTATCAGCTTGTCGAGAGACCATGTCGCCTCTTGATGGTCAGGGAGGTCCATATGAATCTTCCGAATCCCGGTATCCGCCTCGGAAATGGCCTCTTCTATCAAGTGTTCCGTCTTCGAGGAATAAATGACTGCTGTCGCACCGGAACGAACCAGGAGGTTCTTCACATCCTCCGAAGTCAATTCTCTTTCGATAGGCACAAGGATACCCGTACCACAGCATACGGCAAAGTAGGAGAGTACCCATTCATAACGGTTTTCGGCAATGACGGCAACCTTTTGGCCTTTAAAGCCTCTATCCAGAAGGGAGCTACCAAGTCCATTCATGTCGTTCAGCATCTGTATGTATGAAATAGGTCGGTATTCTCCACCGAGACTGTCCTTAACTAAAAAAGCTCCTCTGTTTCCGAAAAGTTGTGCACTACTTTGGATCAGTTCTCTTAAATCTTTTATACTGCGGACTTCATATCGAGCATCTTTATACCGCTTCTTGTTCATACTTTATATGCCTCATTACCATCTCGGTTGTGTGTCGATTTGACTCTGATTTGTATTGCTTTATAATGCGAATAGTATATCATCTTGACAAGATTTGAGCAATCATATTTAATAGTAGGATAACAACGTAATACAGCCTTCCTGTTTTGGCTGCCTGTATATCAGAATGAATATTGAGGTATAAGAATGGATAATAAGAAGCTAACCGGAAACCTGTTCCTGCTGATGACTGCTCTAATCTGGGGTTTGGCCTTCGTGGCACAGCGGGTTGGAATGGATTATGTAGGTCCCTTTACCTTTACGGCCATTCGGTTTTGGCTTGGCGTGGCTGTGCTTTTGCCTGTTCTCTACTTCATGAACAAAAAAGAAGCTCGGGAGTCAAGAGACAGCGAGGAAACGGCCCCTCCACTGACACCTGAAGAAAAAGCAAAAAATAGAAAATCCTTAATAGTTGCAGGGGGAACCTGCGGAACCGTCCTCTTTGCCGCGTCTATTCTTCAGCAATACGGTCTGGTATTTACCACGGCGGGGAAAACCGGATTTATTACCGCCCTTTACATCGTACTGGTACCGGTGGCCGGCCTCTTTCTCAAGCAACGCCCGGGTATCCAGTGCTGGATTGGTGTGGCTGTCGGCACAGCAGGGCTTTATTTTCTCACGATAACAGAATCATTTACCATCGCCTGGGGCGATTTTGTTGTACTGATTGGTGCTTTTTTCTGGGCAGCTCACGTTTTGTCCATCGATCATTTCAATCCCTATGTGAATAGCATCAAATTGGCCCTCACGCAGTTTGTTGTCTGCGCATCCTGGAGCACCATTGGAATGTTCCTGTTCGAAAATCCAACCTTTGATGCCCTTCTCAGCGGTGCCGTTCCTATTCTATATGCAGGTATCTTATCCTGCGGCGGAGGCTTTACCTTCCAGATCCTCGGCCAGAAGCATACATCACCTACGGTAGCATCGCTGATTCTCAGCATGGAGGCTGTTTTTGGTGCAGTCTTCGGTTTCTTGATACTTACAGAGATTATGACAGGCAGAGAATTGGCAGGCTCCGTTCTAATGTTTGCAGCTGTCATCGTATCGCAGCTTCCGGAAAGAAAAAAACTAAAAGAACCCGATACACTCTGATCGCTTACATATTGTTATTGGAATTATCTTCAATATATATTTTTTTATCGAAAGGATGTGGTTCTGTTTGGAAACACAAAAGCGTGATTACAGCTTGTTCACTGCGGTGGCTATGATTGTTGGTATCGTCATAGGGTCCGGTATCTTCTTTAAGTCGGACGATATGCTGGCATACACCGGCGGGAATGTAGGTCTGGCGATCTTGATTTTCTGCATCGCCTCTTTCACTATTATCTTTGGGAGCCTCTGCTTCAGCCAATTGGCTGCAAGGACAGACAAGCCCGGCGGACCGATTACCTATTACAATGAATTTATCGGTACGCGTTGGGCCGTCATGTTTGGCTGGTTTCAGACCTTTGTCTATTACCCCACTCTGACTGTAATTCTCTCCTGGGTCACGGGCATCTATTTCTGCTCCCTGTTTGGCCTGGACTGGGGATTCAACGGGTGGATAGCCGTGGGCTTTGCCTGGTTCCTGATCTGCTATGCTTTCAATATTGCTTCGGCAAAGGCCGGAGGCCTCTTCCAGGAAATCTCCGTAATTATCAAACTCATTCCTCTATTCGTTGTCGCCATCGGTGGCATCATCCTGGGAGATCCTATCAGTGTGGTCATGAACCCATCGCCGGAAGCGGTAGAAGCTACCAAAACTCTGGCCTGGGTCGCAGCGATTGGTCCTGTTGCCTTCTCCTTTGATGGATGGGTGGTCTCCATGGCCGTTGCCCATGAGGTGAAAGATTCCAAGAGAAATATGCCTCGCGCTCTGGTTGCGGCACCCCTCTGTATATTGATTGCATACCTCTTGTACTTCCTGGGGATTACCGGCTACATCGGTGCGGAACAGGTCATGGAAATGGGCGATGCCAGCGTTACTCTGATAGCTGAAAACCTGCTGGGAACTACATTTGCAACACTGATTACCGCCTTCGTCACCATCTCTGTAATGGGGACTACAAACGGAGTTATACTGGGAAGCATTCGGTTACCCTACTCCCTGGCTCTCAGGAACGCCCTACCCGGTTCCGAAAGCTTAAAGAAGCTGAATCCCAACAGCA
>JBAYOC010000116.1:0-4828 GCA_041678465.1 Anaerovoracaceae bacterium
CGCTGAAGAATGCCTTACGGTACGTGCCGTCAGAATGGCACGAGGAATTGGTGCCGGAATTCTTAGAAGAGCTCTTTACCCGTGGTAGGATCTATGGTTACCGTTTTCGTCCCTCCGGGCAAATCAAAGCAAAGCCCATTGACGGGTACATAGGAAACTGTATCGAGGGAAAAGCATTTCAGCTCATGATAGACAATAATCTAGATTTTGATGTAGCCTTATATCCCTATGAATTGGTTACCTACGGAGAAACGGGGCAGGTCTGTCAAAACTGGATGCAGTACGCATTGATCAAGAAATATCTTGAAGAGCTTACAGATCAACAGACCCTCGTGGTGGAATCTGGCCATCCTCTGGGCTTGTTTCACTCACATAAACACTCTCCAAGGGTCATTATTACCAACGGGTTAATGATAGGTCTATTTGACGATCAGGAAAACTGGCACAGAGCGGCGGCCCTTGGCGTGGCCAGCTACGGACAGATGACGGCAGGCGGATGGATGTACATCGGACCTCAGGGTATTGTGCACGGAACCTTTAACACCCTGCTCAATGCCGGAAGGCTTAAGCTGGGGATTCCCGACGAGGGAAACCTTGCCGGTAAGCTCTTTGTGAGCTCCGGCCTAGGAGGTATGAGTGGCGCTCAAGGCAAGGCTGCTGAAATTGCCGGAGGCGTATCCATTATTGCGGAGGTAGATCCTTCACGAATCCGAACTCGTTATGAACAGGGCTGGGTTCACGATACCGCAGAGACACCTGCAGAAGCGTTTAGTAAAGCAGAAGATTATAAAAGGGAGAAAAAGGCAATCGCTATCGCCTTTCATGGAAATATCGTAGATTTGTTGGAGTACGCCGATGTAAATAAGGCCCACATCGATCTTTTATCCGATCAGACATCCTGCCATGCGGTTTATGATGGGGGATACTGTCCCCAAGGGTTGAGCTACGATGAGCGGACGCAAATGCTGGCCACAGACCATCAAAGGTTCAAGGAATTGGTCGATAAGACTTTAACAGGCCACTTTCGGGTGATTCAGCGGCTAACGGAGAAGGGAACCTATTTCTTCGACTATGGGAACAGCTTTATGAAAGCAGTCTTCGACGCAGGAGTTGCTGAGATTTGCCGCAATGGAAAAAATGAAATTGACGGTTTTATCTTTCCTTCCTATGTAGAAGATATCCTGGGACCGAGGCTTTTCGATTATGGATACGGCCCCTTTCGGTGGGTTTGTCTTTCGGGGAGACCTGAGGACTTGAGACGGACAGATTTGGCAGCAATGGAGTGCATCGATCCGGAACGCAGGTATCAGGACCGTGACAACTACAACTGGATACGGGACGCAGAGAAGAATCAGCTGGTGGTGGGTTCTCAGGCGAGAATTCTTTACCAGGATGCCTTGGGTAGAAGGGATATCGCCCTTCGTTTCAATAAACTGGTTCGAGATGGGGAATGCGGTCCTATCATGCTGGGCCGGGATCATCACGACACCGGCGGAACGGACTCACCCTTCCGGGAGACATCCAATATCAAGGATGGAAGCAACATTATGGCGGATATGTCCACCCAAGTCTTCGCAGGGAATTGCGCCAGAGGTATGAGCCTGGTTGCGTTGCACAACGGAGGCGGGGTCGGTATCGGAAAAGCTATAAATGGCGGTTTTGGAATGGTGTTGGACGGCAGTGAAAGAGTGGATGAAATACTTAAGAGTGCCATGCCCTGGGATGTGATGGGAGGCGTTGCAAGGAGAGCCTGGGCGAGGAATGAAAATGCCATGGAGACCTGCATGGATTACAATGGCATGGGAAGTGAAAACCACATTACACTCCCCTTTGTGGCGGAGGATGAATCCAAACTGGCTGATTATGTCCGAAAGCGGTATAGAGAAAGATAAGATGGTAAAAACCACAAGATGAAATATAGGAGACAGGATATGAGTATGAACAGAATTATGGAATGCGTACCGAATTTCAGCGAAGGAAGAGATCTCACAAAGGTAGAGAAAATCGCAGATGCCTTCCGAGGTAAGGAGGGTGTAAAGCTGCTTGACTATTCTTCCGATGCGGATCACAATCGCAGCGTCATCACGGTGGTTGGAGAACCGGGAGCCCTTGGTGCCGCGGTGGTAGAAGCAATCGGTATTGCCAGAGACCTCATTGATATGAACATCCATGGAGGTCAGCATCCCCGGATGGGGGCAGCTGATGTGGTGCCATTCATCCCTATTCGGAATGTCACCATGGAGGATGCCATCGCCCTCTCCAAGGCAGTAGGCAAAGAAGTGGGAGATAAATTCAACATCCCTGTATTCCTCTACGAGAAATCGGCATCCGCCCCTCATAGGCAAAATCTGGCTGAAGTGCGTAAAGGTCAGTATGAAGGTCTTGCAGAAAAGATGAAAAACGCCGAATACTGGACGGCAGATTTTGGTCCTGATAGCCCTCATGCCACCTTCGGAGCCGTAGCCATCGGAGCCAGGATGCCTCTCTGTGCCTATAATGTGAACCTTGGAACCGACAACATTGAAATTGCCTCGGCTATTGCAAAAAAAGTACGCCACATCGGCGGCGGGCTCCGTTATTGCAAGGCCATGGGGGTTGAGTTGACAGAGCGGAAGCAGACTCAGGTATCCATGAACCTGACGGATTACACGAAGACGACGATTTACAGCGCATTTGAGATGATTCGAATGGAAGCGGCTAGGTATGGGGTGCCCGTGGTTGGTAGTGAGATCATCGGTCTCGTGCCACAGCAGGCTCTCATCGATTGTGCAGAATATTACCTGGGTATTGAGAACTTCTCCTACGATCAAATAATAGAAAACCGCATAATGGAATAAGTTCTAAGAAGGTGGGGAATATGTCAAAGAAAATATTAATTAATGCCAGTCAGTTGGTGACCTGTAGCGGATTTGCCGCCAAGCGGGGCGAGAAAATGCAGGATCTCCACGTCATAGAGGATGGGGCTGTTTTAATTGAAGACGGCACCATTGCTGGGGTAGGAACTACAGAGGAACTGCTGCCCCTTGCTGCAGATGCAGAGATTATTGACTGCAGCGACAAGACTGTACTGCCTGGTTTTGTAGATTCCCATACCCATTTGATCTTTGGAGGCTATCGGCCTGAGGAGTTCTCCTGGCGCCTTTCGGGAGTCAGCTACATGGATATCATGAAACGGGGTGGAGGTATTAACGCTACCACTGTCCCCACGAGAGTTGCGACCCTAGAGGATCTAAAAGAGGATGGAAGACAGCGGTTATCTTCCATGCTCGGCTTCGGCGTTACCACCGTGGAGGGAAAGAGCGGCTACGGGCTGGATCGGGATACTGAAATCAAACAGCTGGTGGCCATGAGACAACTAAACGAGGAACAGCCTGTAGATATTGTAACCACATTCATGGGAGCCCACGCTGTCCCGGAAGAGTTCAAAGGAAGGACCGATGCATATGTGGATTTCATAATCAAAGAGGTGCTTCCTCAGGTGGCAAAGCAGAAGCTTGCAGAATTTTGCGATGTATTCTGCGAGGCCAATGTGTTTGATATCGAACAATCACGAAGGCTGCTATTGGCCGCCGGAAGTTACGGAATGGAACTCAAGCTTCATGCAGATGAAATCGTTCGGATCGGTGGTGCGGAACTGGCGGCGGAACTGGGCGCCGTTTCAGCAGACCATCTGCTTCAGGCATCGGATGAAGGGATCGATAAGATGGCGGAAAAGGGCGTTATCGCCACACTGCTGCCAGCTACTGCCTTCAGCCTGAAGGAGCCTTATGCGAGAGCCAGAGAGATGATCGACAGGGGTTGCGCTGTAGCCTTAGCCACGGATTTTAATCCGGGAAGCTGCTTTACCAATTCTGTCCCGTTGCTCTTTGCTCTGGCTACGATTTATATGGGCATGACCATTGAGGAAGCCATCACCGCAATGACCATCAATGGTGCGGCAGCGTTAAAACGGGAGGCACAAGTGGGCAGCATAGATGTGGGCAAAAAAGCAGATCTTATTATTCTGGAGTTTCCCAAGTATCAGTTTCTCAACTACCACTTTGCGGTGAACATTGTTGAAAGAGTGTTAAAAACGGGCGAACTCGTATATGATAAGCGGAGATGCATAGCTTGAATATATAGAAGTAGAAAGGCGAAAAGATATGTTTAAAGAACTAACGATTAATCAATTTATAGAGAACCTGGCGTCCGATTCACCGGTTCCCGGCGGCGGTAGCGCAGCGGCATTAACAGGTGCGGGAGCAGCGGGCCTCATTGCTATGGTGGCGGCGTTAACTATAGGGAAAACCGGTTATGAAGAGCATTGGGATGAAATGGCGAAGGTCAAAGAGGAGATGGATAAAGCCAAAGACTTCTTTCTGAATGCCATGGATGAGGATGCAGGATCTTATGCAAAAGTCATGGACTGTTTTAAGATGCCTAAAAATACCGATGAGGAGAAGGTTTGTCGCCTACAGGCCATACAGGATACACTTTACGGGGCTGCAATTGTTCCCTTGCAGATAGCGGAGAAAGCAGCTGAACTATTCAGATTTGCTGAAATCGTCATTGATAAGGGCAATAAAAATGCCGCTTCCGACGGTGCGGTAGCGGCTCTGATGGCTCGCACTTCTGTAAGGGGGGCACTATATAATGTAAAAATTAATGCGTCCTCGCTAAAAGACGCGGAAAGCAAAGCCGATTTGTTAAAAAAAGCCGAAAGCCTTGAAAAGAGGTCTGCTCAGGCTGAGTCAACTGTGTTGAAACTTATGGAATTTTAAGCCACAACCGCTTCCAATGCCAGCTTCATCATATCCGTAAAGGATTTTTCGCGCTCTTCTGCTGTGAG
>JBAYOC010000117.1:0-4827 GCA_041678465.1 Anaerovoracaceae bacterium
CACTAGTCAGCTGAGGTTCCAGCATGGCATTTACCAATGGATGTGGGTAATTTCCCTACTATATATTATATCACTTTCCAATTTCTTCGCAAGCCGATAATAACCGCCTAACCTTCGTGCAGGCACCATATTCCCATGGTTTTATTCCTCTGTTGTGGTATACTAAATATAGATAATACGCAAATCGACGGGAGAATAAAATGACGGAAGGCTTTTCATCAAAAGCATTAGAGGCAAACCTTGCACGAACAAGGGACACAGAAATCGATATTCCTGAAGAACAACAATGGTTTATGGATCTCTCCGGCTCCAAGTGGGGCATCAATAAGCGTACCCGCGAGTTCATAACGGAGCTGAATCACAAGTACAGAAATGATCAATATGTCATCGAGTCCCTTCATAATATTTGCCTTACAGATTTGTGGTTTTATAACTCTGCAGAGGATCCGGAACGAACGCTTTTGGTTTTGGTGGATATCTTTGAGGGGCTTTTTAATTCAGAAATGGACGATGACTCCAGAGAACTGCTCATAAAAACGTTGATCAAATTTATGGATCGACTGGCCAATCTGGACGACTTTCCGGAAACGATTATTCAACGTTGCATCGATTTAATTCGTGCTACCGTTACAGAGCACGAGCTGCTCTATATCCGAAATTCAGGTTATTTCAAGACCTACCTGCATAAGATTGCGCAACTTCCTGCCTTCACTGCGGCCTTGACAGAGCTGACGGCGGATTTGCTGCTGCGCTGCATTGAATACTGGGAATCCACTTCCAGAGTAGACGAATGGTTCCATGCGAAAAGACATCTATTTCACCAGATGGATGCCAATACCATGAATGAGATCGGAAAGCCTTTCTTTGATAAGCTTCGCGAGAGCCTTGCCCAGGCAGACGATTGGAAAAAAGTCAGTAACCTGATGTTCTACAATGACATATCGAATTATTTCCGTAGCTTCACCGAGCGGTTCGAGTCCTTTTTAGAGACGATCTACTATATTTACTATCTGCTGGGACTGCCGGGCATGTCTCATTTGAGCGACCACCTGCTCTATGATATGAACCGAAATCTGCGCAGCGTTTTCAAGGAGTTGGATGAGGACGATGTTACCGGTTTCATTGACACAATTATGGACCAGTTTAAAGAACTTAACTTGGAACATGGAGGTACTGTTCTCGACTGCATTATTACTCTGGGAAGGGAAGCTCTCGACACAGAAGATCAAGCTATTATTGCCTACTTCATAAAAGGTTTAGTAAAGCTGGGCTTTCACTACCCCGGTTCCGTCACCCTGAATAAAGACTGGCAGATTCGGGTCAATACAAATCACGTGAAAAATATCCGGGTATGGCTTGAACTCATACAATACGTCCCCTCTGAAATGCGGGAGCTTTTGGCTGCCCTCATTGTCAACCTGAAACTGGGTGGTATTTTCATATCGGATACGGATTTATTCCAGCGGGATGTTACCCGGCTTCTCAACGCGGATATCGGGCCTGTATACCGGGAGATGAAGCAATTGGCCAAGATATTTCCTGTCTACTTCAGGGATATCGGAGCAGAAGGCAAACTGCGGGAGATCTCAACGGCCATCGACGAGCTGTCCATGCGCAAAGATAGGCTCATTCATTTCCTCAGAAAGCAGACGCATACAGAAAGCAATAATACCCATATCCTGTTAAGCAGAAAGATCATCGAATACTGGTATGACGGAGACAAAGAGCAGTTGAAGGACTTAGTGCCCGAGGACGTCTACCACTGGATTAATCAGGATGATGAGTGGTTTGTCTCTGTTCATCAAATAATGAAAAAACTCTGTGCCGTCACGAATGCCGGGGTGACAGAGCTTCTTTCCGCAGAGATCGATGATATCGAAGCTGCCCTTGCTAAAATACCTGAAGGGAACAAACGAGATAAGAAGAGGGTTCTGCATATCTTCCAGGTTTACACCCTACTCACAGAAAAATATTCTCTGGAATCCGAAGATGTGCTTTCAGTTCTAAGAAGCAGTGGACTTTGCTCCGAAGAGATGCTGGCACAGCTTCAATCGAATCTGGAAAAGGGCAGAAAAAAGGACGCAATTCTTCAGATTTTTACCTTTATGAATCAATTGAAGGGGATCATACTGGATCCCAAACAGAGCGAGGCTCTGGAAAACATTTATTACAAGCGCCATATTGCAGCAGGAATCCCGTCTATGTACGGACAATACATCGAGCCGAAATTCGAAGCCCTTGGCATGACCTATCGGCTGGAAAAAAATGCTTCCAAGCTTATGGTGGAGCTTTTGCAAACGATAAATCCCGAGTATATAACGGCGAAGACCTTTCGTCACATACTCGATGTGCTTGAGCTGTTCCGTATTGGCCTGGAGTTGGATGGCATATATAACCAGGGATTCAATTCCCACCTTGATATGCTGAAATACAGTTTGACCTCCCCAAGTTTTTCTTTGGATCAGTACATGAATATCTTTCAGTTCATGGCACAGGATATCAAACAGATCATCAATGAATACTTCTTCGATGTTTACCAAAACTCGCTAAAGCGGATCATACCCCAGGTCTTTCCCGAACCGGAGAACCAGACGGAAACAGAGAAGAGACAGTTCCACTACATGGAATCGGAGAAATTCCTGCGTGATAACCTGGCCACCGCCTTTTTGGTGCAGGATTTGGACAACTTCATTACAACCACCTTGGGGAATCTTCGCAGCATGCTGGATACCTATCCTCGCTCCTTTATTGAGAACATGATGACCTATGATCCGGATTTCACTTTCAGCCGGCTGGATCAGACGTCAGAGGAGATGGACAATCCGGTATTCTTGGGAGCGAAGGCCTTTTTCCTCAAGAAACTTATAGGGTTTGGTTTCCCCGTTCCCCCGGGTTTCGTACTGACTACGGAGGTTTTTCGTCACAGGGAGACCATACATGCACATCCGCATATAAGTCATGAATTTGATCGTTCGATTGGGAATAATATAAAGGAGATTGAAAAGGTAACGGGGAAGAAATACGGAGACCCGGAGAATCCGCTGTTTTTCTCCGTGCGATCAGGCTCATCTATATCCATGCCCGGAGCGATGAAGACGTTTTTGAACGTAGGCATCAACGATGAGATTGCAGAAACGCTGAGCAAGAGAAAAGGCTTTGGATGGACAGCTTGGGATTGTTACCGTCGTTTTCTTCAGAGTTGGGGCATGGCTTACGGTATCGAAAGGGACAACTTCGACAGAATAATGCTGGATCATAAGGACCGTTGGGGAGTAGAGCTGAAGATTCAGTTTACCAACGAGCAGATGAAAAAAATTGCCCAGGATTATAAGCGGCTCTTAGAGGATAGAGGGATTGAGATTGAAAAGGATCCTTTTCTTCAGCTGAAGCAGGCCATCATCAGTGTGCTGGACTCCTGGTCTTCCAAGAGTGCCATCTATTACCGCAATCACATGCAGATTGCTGACGAATGGGGTACTGCGGTGTTGGTTCAACACATGGCACTGGGGAACCTATCCACCAGTTCCGGAACTGGTGTAGTGTTTACAAATAGTCCCTTTAACGGCCATTCCGGAATCAACCTCTACGGAGATTTTGCTCTGTGTAGCCAGGGGGAGGATGTGGTGGCGGGACTGGTTAACACCCTCCCCATTACGGAATACCAGAGAAAGAGATACTATATGGACAGTAGTTTGTCCCTGGAATCGGCATTTCCGCACATCTATGAGGCGTTGATCGATTACGCCAAGCAACTGATCGAGCAGCATGGATTTGTCCATCAGGAGATTGAATTTACCTTTGAATCAGACCGGCGGGAAGACCTTTATATCTTGCAGACCAGAAATCAAAAATTTAAAAAGCAGAAATCCATGGCCACCTTTGTGAAACCGGGTCATGAGATGAAGCTGGTCGGGCGGGGCATAGGCGTCAGCAGCGGCGTTCTTTCCGGAATGCTGGCCTTCGATATGAAGGACCTTAAAGTGTTTAAGCGCAAGGATCCATTAAACAAAGTCATCTTGGTGAGGCCGGATACCGTTCCGGATGATATCCCACTGATTTTTAACTGTGACGGACTAATCACCGGAAAGGGCGGAACCACATCCCATGCAGCGGTAGCCGCCGCAGGGCTGGGAAAAGTGTGCATTGTCAACTGTAAAGGGCTTCGGGTGGATGAAGAGGAGAAGACCTGTGTCATAAACGGACATGTATTTGGTTCGGGTGATGAGATATCCATTGACGGAAATCTTGGAAATGTGTACGAAGGGCATTATGAAATACAAACGGAGTGAGTAGAAATAAGGTTTACGAGGAGGAGTAAAAAATGAACATGCATTTACCCAACAAGAGAATATTGGGAATCAACGGAATCGGCCGGATTGGGAAGTTGACTCTGTGGAATCATCTCAACCTGAAGCATTACGATGGTATTGTCATTAATGCCGGTCGGGAAATCGGGAAGAAAATAGACGATATTGTACAATACCTGACAACGGATTCCACATACGGAACGCTGGACCGCTTTCTCTACGGATATTCAGGAAAAAGCTGCGATGTAAAAGTTTTGGATCAATCGGATTGCATCATACAGATGGACGGCATACCGGTAAGAATCCTTAAGAAAGCTAGAAATCCAAGAGAAATCGATTGGGCGAAAGTGGGAGTACGAGTGGTGGTAGATTGCACCGGGAAGTTCCTCGACCCCACACTGCCCGCTGATCACCCTAAAGGAAGCTTACGCGGCCATTTGGAGGCCGGAGCAGAGAAGGTCATAGCCAGTGCTCCTTTTAAGCTAGGTAACTCTTCGCAAAAAATGCCGGAAGACAGCAC
>JBAYOC010000118.1:0-4815 GCA_041678465.1 Anaerovoracaceae bacterium
AACGCGGCATGGAGCTTTTTGTTTACCGTTTCATCGGTCTCACCGAAGTATTGCCGTCTCTCTGAGTGACCGATAATGCAATAGCCCACACCAATCTCCTTCAGCATTTCACCGGAGATTTCGCCGGTGAAAGCACCCTCATGTACAAAGTGCATATTCTGGGCGCCTACCTTGATTCCGGTACCCTTGAAAGCTTCTACAAGAATCGCTAGTTGTGTAAAGGGGGCACAGATTGCCACCTGCACATCCGAAGCAAGGTAGCTAATTTTAAACGCCCGGGCGAACTCCGCTGCCGCTTTCGCATTCTTATACATTTTCCAGTTCCCGGCTATAAATGGCATCCTCATCCTTTGTCCTCCTTGTTTCTAATTTTATTAATTCTTGTCTTGAAGAGCTGCCACTCCCGGCAAGACTTTGCCTTCTAAAAACTCAAGAGAAGCCCCGCCTCCCGTTGATATATGCGTCATCTTTTCCGCCAGTCCAAACTGCCGTACTGCGGCGGCGGAATCACCTCCGCCTATGACGGTGATGCCCTCGCTTTCAGCCAGAGCCTCAGCTATCGCCATCGTTCCTCCCGCGAAATTGGACATTTCAAATACACCCATTGGACCGTTCCATACGATACTGGCTGCCTTTCCGATTTCCTTTCGGAACAGCTCCAGCGTTTTCTCTCCCACATCCAGACCCATCCGGTCCGGTGGCATCCGGTCAATATCGTAAGTGATCCCTTCTTCATCATTATTAAATGCAGCGGCTGTCAGTATATCCACAGGCAGCAATAGGGTAACACCCTGTTCCCTCGCCTTCGAAAGTAGCGATGTCGCCATCTCTATCATGTCCACTTCTAAAAGGGACTTGCCTATTTCATAGCCCTGCCCTTTTAAAAAAGTGTAGGCCATGCCACCGCCGATAATGAGGGAATCCACCTTTTTCAGCAGACTTTCGATAACGGGAATTTTATCGCTCACCTTTGCTCCCCCCATGATGGCCAGGAAAGGCCTTTTGGGATTTTCAAGGGTATCCCCTAAAAAAGTCAGTTCTTTTTCCATTAGAAATCCAGAAACACCGGGCAGGTATTCCGCGATGCCGGTAGTCGAGCAGTGTGCTCTGTGAGCAGAACCAAAAGCGTCATTCACGTAGATATCTGCCAATTCTGCCAGTTCCTTAGAGAAGAAAGGCTCGTTCTTTGTCTCTTCCTTTCGGAAGCGCACGTTCTCCAGCAGGAGGATCTGACCTGCCTTCATCTTAGCAACCATGTCTCGAACCTCATCATCCACTACCGATGGGGTGCTGTGAAACAGAACATCTTCTCCCAATAGTAAGGATAACCTTTGGGCCACGGGCTGCAGGCTGAACTTCATGTCTGCTTCCCCTTTGGGTCTGCCTAAATGAGTCATGAGCAGTACTCTCGCACCTTCATCTGCCAAGCATCGTATCGTAGGAATGGAAGCGATAATCCGGCTGTCGTCGGTTATTTCACCCTTTTCATCCTGAGGTACGTTGAAATCGCAACGCACGATTACTCGTTTGCCACGAACATCCATATCTCTGATCGTCTTTTTCATTCCCTTGCCTCGCTTTTATATACCTTTATTGATTACCATGTTCAGCACATCCACCACGCGGTTTGAGTAACCCCACTCGTTGTCATACCAGGAAAGTAATTTGAGCATATTCCCTTCGACCACCATGGTGGATAGAGAGTCAATTATGGATGATCTGGCATCCTGCTTGAAATCCACAGAAACCAGAGGCTCGTCACAGAAACCTAATATGCCTTTCATCTCACCTTCCGACGCTCTCTTCAGTGCATCGTTAACGGCTTCCTTGCTGGTCTCCTGCTTCAATTCAAGAACGATATCAACCAAGGACACTGCAGGGGTAGGAACGCGAATCGCCATGCCGTTAAGCTTGCCCCTCAACTGCGGTAATACCAGTGAAACTGCCTTTGCAGCTCCTGTTGTTGTGGGAATCATAGATACAGCGGCGGCCCTAGCTCTGCGCAGGTCCTTATGGGGTAGATCCAAAATCTTCTGATCGTTGGTATAGGAATGGATGGTAGTCATCAATCCTCTCTCGATACCGAATTCCTCGTCGATGACCTTGGCAAGAGGTGCCAGGCAATTGGTGGTGCAGGATGCATTAGAGATGATGTGATGACTTGCCGGATCGTACTGATCATCATTTACGCCCATGACGATGGTTATGTCTTCATCTGTTGCGGGAGCAGATATTATGACCTTTCTTGCGCCTGCTTTAATATGTTTTTCTGCATCTGCTTTCTTTGTAAAAAGCCCTGTGGACTCCAGAACCACCTCTACTCCCAGTTCTTTCCAAGGTAGTTCTTCCGGATTCCGCATGGCTAAAATTTTGATTTCTTTTCCGTTTACGATAATCGCATCCTCTCTTGCCTCTACAGTTCCTTCAAATTTGCTGAAGCAGCTGTCATATTTCAAAAGATGCGCTAAGGTCTTAGGGTCAGTAATATCATTTATGGCTACGATTTCATAGTTATCTTCATTTTCAACAGCGATTTTAAATGCATTGCGCCCGATTCGTCCAAATCCGTTGATTCCAACTTTAGTTCTCATTTGTTATTCCTCCATTTGTTCATTTATTTTTATTATGTACGATGTCTTTATTAAAAACGCTTTCTTTTTGTCGAGGAAGGCAGGTTCATCTCATCCCTGTATTTGGCGATAGTCCTCCTGGATATTTCGATGCCGCACTCCACCATAGACTCCGCAATTGCCTGATCGGATAGAGGTGCCTTAGGATCTTCGTTGTCCACCATTTCTTTAATGATGGTCTTGATGCTCTCGGAAGCGATACTGGAACCGTCGTTGCCGGTAACCCCGCTGGTAAAGAAATACCGGATCTCGAAGAGTCCCCGGGGGGTCTGCATGTATTTTCCGTTGATGGATCTGCTGACCGTAGACTCGTGGACACCTACCTCGTCGGCGATCTGTTTCAATGTAAGAGTTTTCAGATGTTTCGGCCCATATTCAAGAAAATCCCGCTGATAACCCACTACTGCGGTTACGACATTGTGAATGGTCTGCCTTCTCTGCTCTATGCTGCGAATCAGCCAAAGAGCCGAATTTAGCCTGCCGGAAAGAAACTTAGAAGTACTGGATTCCCTATCCGCATCCAGAAGCATCTTCTGATAATAGGGACTGATATTCAACCGTGGTGCAGTACTATCATTCACAAGGACGACATATTCGTCGCCAACTTTTTCCACAGTAACGTCAGGAATGATGTAGCGGTTGTCACCGGCGCTTGCGAACTGCCTCCCGGGCTTGGGCTCCAGACATTTGATGTCATCGCTGATATCCTGTACTTCTTTTATGGAGATACCCAGCGCTTTAGCAATATTCGAAAGTCGGTTGGCTCCGATATCTTCCAGATGATTCTCCACAATCTGCCGCGCTTCGGGTTTGTCCTTTCCCAGTGCGCCAAGCTGGATCAGCAAGCATTCCTTTAGATCCCTTGCCCCAACCCCCAAAGGCTCAAAGCCCTGAATCACGCTTAAAGCTTCCTGTACCTTCTCTTCCCTGGCACGGAAGACCTGGCTAACCTCTTGTATCGATGATCTTAGATACCCGTTTTCATCCAAAGCTTCAACCAGATAGCGCGCAATCATCTTGCATGCCGGTTTCATCTTGACAAAATCCAACTGCATCATCAAATGATCGGTCAGGCTGGTCTCTGAGGACACATACTGTTCATAGGTATAGTCGTTTTGGTCATTGTAATTGACCCCGCCCTGCTTGTAGCTGATATCGTCATATCCCTTTTCTCTGAAATATTCTTCCCAGTCAAATTCCTGATCTTCTTTTGTCGCTTGCGATTCTTCGTCTTTCTTCCTGCTCTCGTCGCCGATTTCAGGATTATCGCCGGTTTCGGGATTATCGCCTTCAGCTTTCTCTGTCCTCTCCAAAACCGGATTAGCCAGGATCTGCTCCTGCACATAGCTGTCCAGTTCCTGGGTATTGAATTGCAACAACTGAATAGCCTGAATCAATTCAGGCGTCATAACCAGTTTCTGTGATTGTTCAATTGTCAGTTCATAACCCAGTTTCATAGCAGCGCTTAATCTCCTTAGCTAATAGGAAAAACCATAATTCCGGAAGGTAGATTATAGTTAACACACTCTCATTAGTATATCATAATACAGGGGTGCAGAGCCACAGTAAACCGAAATATAAATTTAGTACTTTGCCGCCTCCACTACAAAGTAGCCTATTTTCCTCAAGTGCTGAGCCACATGCTCCATGCTGTTTATAATATCTATGAAAAGAACACCGGATCCCGGATGGCAGATCCCTTCGGACAAACGATCAATATGGTTGTCCCTTAGAACCTTCTCCATAGCTTTAATCTTGATCTCTGCAGGGAAAATGCTGTTGGCCAGAACCCCATCACGTTTTTCCAGTGCTTCAGTCACGTCGTTCACGATTTGGGTGAGCTGCTCATGAAATTCCTCCATTTCTCTATCTGCCTGCAGGCTGAAGAGAATGCTGTTCTCCCTCTTGTAAAGGGCCAACTCCGCTATTATAACGGAAAGGTCGGATATCCTCTCTATGTCGCTGATCACTCCCAGCATAAGGTTCAGCATTTCATGCTGCTGCTTTGTATTGTTCTGTTTCTGCGCAAGCTTGACCAGATATATTTCGATATCCTTCTCTATGCCTAGGATTTGATCTTCTTGTTCTCTGATTTTGTCGAGATACTTCTCGTCGGGTTGTCGAACGCATTGAAAACTGATTTCGTAGCTTTCGAAGCTCATTTTTGCCAGTGCTATAATCTCGT
>JBAYOC010000119.1:0-4802 GCA_041678465.1 Anaerovoracaceae bacterium
ATCTAAATTCGAATTTATTCTTCAGATTATAGTTGAAGAAAGGAGTAGGTATAATACAGTTGTATTGTACTCAAAGATTATATGTGTAATATCTTTAGTGATAGTGAATACAGGCAGATCGTAAATTATGTTCAGACGATGTATCAGGTAAAGGATTTCGAACTGAAAACTCTTGAATTTTTAAAGAAATTGATTGATTTTGACCAAGGGATCTTTGTTATTTCCAAACCTAGTAGTGTTACAGTAAAAATGGCGGGTGAACACGGCATGGACCCTGTTATGCTCAAAGCCTACAGCGATGCCTACCGTCGCAGTACCGTTACTGATTTTCAGCCCTCAGGAGGGCTTGTAGCAGGCGATTCCATGGCCTTCGATCTGGATGGTGACACCGATTACTATAACTATACTCGATTTGATTCCATAATTAAGCAAGTCAAGCACAATCGTTTCTTTCTTATCGATGAAAACGGAGACGGTATTCATTTGTTTCGCCTCGATGAAGATAAGCCTTTTCAGGAATACGAACTGGTTAAGGGCCGGTATCTTGCCCCCATCATCGGTAACCTGTACAAACAACATTTAGTTTTACAGGAAACAAGACAGGATGCCGGATTATTAAAAATTCAGCTGAATAGCATGTATTTCGGGGCTTTAATCTTTGATCGCCATTTTACGTTGATTAAAGCTAACAAAGCCGCCATTGTACGGATGAGCGCTATTACCGGTAAAGAGATGGCAGCTGAAATAATTGACGACTTTGCCGAAATTGTAAAGACGATGCTAAGTGAGGAAAAGAAAGTAGAGAAGCATCTGACCATATACAAATCCGTGGATAACTATATTATAGAATTAGTAGAAAGTCATGAATTTGATGAATTACAAAATCTAAATACGCATTATGTTGTTTTCATATATAAGAAGGAATGGTTTAATTCTATGATGACCTCAAGTCTCGACGAGGTTATCAATCAGTATGATCTGACAGATCGGGAAAAGCAGCTGGTATCTCTCATCGTTTGCGGGTACAGCAACAGCCAAATTGCTGATGAGCTTTTCATAAGCCTCTACACCGTAAAAGAACATATAAAAAGTATTTTTCGTAAAATGAATCTCAACAGTCGGGGAGATCTTATCATCAAAGTATACTCTGAACGTAACTAAATTAGCCCCCTCTACCTAGAAAGAGGGGGTAAATTAATTAAATAGGGCAATTTAGGGTAGCTCGATTCCGATGTAGAATAGAGATATTCTTCTGAGAATACAAATTATTCAGAAAATTGTGACTGAGGAGTCCGTTCTAGAATATCTTTTGCTTCTTACGAATAAAGTCTAAGGACAAAGTACCGAAGGGAGAAGAAACAAGAATGACTAAATACGACAGTTTATTTACCCCAATGAAAATCGGTCATCTGGAGATTAAGAATCGCATCGGTATGGCACCCATGGCCCCATCAGGAATGTGCATGCCGGATTACTGCTTCAACCAGAGAGCTGTGGACTATTATGTAGAACGTGCAAGGGGAGGAACCGGTCTTATTATTACCGGCGGTATTGAAGTGGAGAATGTACTGGAAGAGACAAAACCCGGTATTTTCCAGAATATCGGACCAAACCCCGATGCCTTTTCCCTACTGGCCAGCGAGATGACCGAACGTGTACATGCATATGGCGCAAAGATTTTCCTTCAAATCACCATGGGGTTCGGGCGTGTTTCCTTTTATCCCGACATGGTTAAAACAATGCCCATCGCTCCGTCACCGGTTTCTCACTTTTGGCAGCCTGATATCATGTGCAGAGAACTGTCCACCGAAGAAGTGGAATACTTTGTGAGAAAAATGGGCGACGCAGCTCAAGTAGCGGCAGAATCGGGATTTGACGGTGTTGAGATCCACGCCATGCATGAGGGCTATTTGATCGATCAATTCACCATGGCAGCATTCAATCAGAGAACAGATAAATATGGCGGAGACCTGAGAGGCAGGTTGACCTTACCTATCGAAATCCTTCAGGAGATCAAACAGCGGGTCGGTGCGAAATTCCCTGTCATACTCAGATTCGGTGTAAAAAGCTGTATCAAAGCGCTGGGAGAGGGAGGCCTCCCCGGTGAAGAATACGTCGAAATGGGCAGAGACATCGAGGAAAGCCTGGAAGCTGCGAAAATCCTCGAGGAAGCAGGTTATGACGCGCTCAACGCGGACCTGGGTTCCTATGAAGCACTTTACTGGGCACATCCTCCCGGGTACATGGAACACGGGCTTTACATACCTCATGTAGAGATACTGAAAGAAGTAGTTGATATTCCCATCCTGGTGGCAGGCAGAATGGATGTACCGGAATTGGCCAATGCTGCCATTGCAGAAAACAGAATCGATATGGCACTGATCGGACGCGGCCTTCTGGCGGACCCGGAATGGCCAAATAAAGTGCAGGCAGATCAAGTCGACCGGATTCGTCCCTGTGTGGGCTGTCACGACGGTTGCATGGGCAGACTGGAGACAAAGAAAATTGTTTCTTGTGCGGTGAATCCTGCATGTAGTCGTGAAAACGAATACAGGCTTCATCCGACGCTACAGAGCAAAAAAGTCATGGTAGTAGGTGGTGGTGTGGCCGGCATGGAGGCCGCCCGAGTTGCTGCGATTCGCGGTCATGATGTGACCTTGTTCGAAAGAGGCAGCATTTTGGGTGGGCACATCCTCGAGGCATCGGTGCCGGACTTCAAGGAAGACGAAAGAAGACTTTTGAAGTGGTATGAAAACGAATTACAGGAATGCGGCGTCGAAATTCGCTTGAACACTGCAGTCGACGAAACACTTATAGATGAGTTCAAACCGGATGATATCATTTTAGCTACCGGTGCGAAAGACAGAGTACCTGCTCTCCCCGGAATTGACAGCGGGAAAGTCATGACTGCTTGTGAATCCCTGGCTAATCCGGAAGGAGTAAACCAAAAAGTCGCTGTAATCGGCGGTGGTTTGGTGGGTTGCGAGATTGCCATCTGGCTTAAGCAACAGGGCAAAGATGTTGTATTGGTCGAGATGATGGAACAGATCCTGAGCGTTGTCTTCATTTCTCATGCTAACAAGATGATGCTCGAGGACATGATAAAGTACTACGACATTGAAGTCCGGACAGCTACCTGTGTAGAAAGAATTACTGAAGCAGGTATTGAAGCCAGGGACAGCGCCGGCAAACTGGATGAGGTCCCGGCGGATACGGTCATTATAGCTGTGGGATATCTTTCAGATCTTGAATTGTACAACAAAGTCAAAGACCGTAAAGAAAAGGTTCATGTAATAGGCGATGCAAGCAAAGTCAGAAATATAATGAGTGCCATCTGGGACGGTTACGAAGTCGGAAGAACTCTATAAGCAATTTCGACTGAAAAGAACCGCATAAGCAGGAAGGAGTAATGGAAAATCATGGATCTGAAAACACAGGTAGAAAGATTTATGGATGATGCAATCGAACTGAGGCGTGACTTCCATATGCATCCGGAGCTCGGATACCAAGAGTTTCGAACCTCTGAAAAGGTTGCGGAATATCTGAGGGGCTTAGGGCTGGAAGTAACGACTAACATCACAAAAACAGGAGTTACGGGACTGCTGAATGCGGACGTAGAAGGCCCTACGCTTTTGATGAGATCTGACATGGATGCCCTCGAGGTTACGGAGGAGAGCGGAGTGGAATTCGCCTCCAAGGAACCGGGTTTAATGCATGCTTGCGGCCACGATGCCAGCATGGCGTCACTTCTTACTGCGGCGAGGATACTATCCGAGCGCAAAGATCAGATAAAAGGGAGAATCCTTTTCGTATTCCAGCCAAACGAGGAGAACGCGGGAGCCCTGAACATGATAAAAGAAGGTAAGCTGATCGAAACTTACGACCCGAAAGGTTGCATGGCGATTCACTACTGGCCTTATCTGAAGACAGGACAGCTTGGACTGACTGCCGGTGCGGTGATGGCGGGAACGGATCATTTCCATATCAGGATCATCGGAAAGGGTGGACATACAGGAAGCCCCCATTTGGCGGTGGATCCCATCCTTTGTTCATCTGCTGTGCTTCTTGCACTGCAGTCCATTCAAACCAGAGAGATTAACATTCAAAAACCTACATTAATTATGGTGGGAAAGATGTACGGCGGAACAGCGTCCAACATCGTACCCGACGACGTAGTTCTGGAAGGGACTGCGAGATATCTGTATAGAATGACTGACGAAGAAGACCTGCGGGGCAGGATGGAGCGCTCAATCAAATCCACCTGTGAAGCATACGGCGCCACTTACGAGTTGGAGTGGACAGACAGCCATCCGGCAGTCTATAACGATGGTCAGGTAGTTGACCTTGTAAAGAGTATCGTACCCAGTATACGGGAAAATAGCATTTCAATCGTTGAAGAGAGATCCACTGCAGGAGAAGATTTTTCGGAATTTACCGATCGAATCCCAGGGGTCTTCATCCATGTAGGTTCCGGCAATCAGGAAAAGGGCAGCAGTTACGCATTGCACAATCCTAAGTTCAGGCTGGATGAGGATGCAATGCAGATCGGCATTGAACTCCATGTAAGAACGGCCCTAAAATGGTTTGAAAGCATGAATTCTAAAATTTGAGTATAGCATAGAATTCTAATTGACAGATATCTCTAAAAATTCGGAAAATGACACCCGGAAGGGAGGTGAATAGCCTTTAAGGGGGGTATAAATCTTGACTGATAATTGTAATAATTACGTAAAAGGCATGCAATTCGAGAAATAAAAAGGAGAATGCTACATATGAACGTTTTGCGCAAGCTCAACCTAATA